>JAHFDV010000004.1:14815-40381 GCA_023248815.1 Myxococcales bacterium | reverse complement strand
TCGCCGTTCTCGTCGAAGATGGCGGCGAAGCGCTCGGCGTCTTCACGGAGCCAGCCTGGGAAGGCGAGGGTGAGTGCGCGGTAGAGTGTGCGGCTCTCGTCCGTGAGCGAGAGATAGGCGGCCTGCGTGTCACGCTCGGGTTCGTGAAGAAGACGATCGAGCTCGGTGAGGGTCGGCTCGGCATCGCGCACGTTGCGCAAGAAGTCGGTCGCGACGAGATCGAACCAACGGCGCACGTCTTCTTCGCCGAGGGCGGCTCCGAGATCGCAGCGCAAGGTGGCGCGCAAATCTTCGGCAGGATCATCGGTCTGTTCGAAAACGACGAAGAGCGTCGCGCTGTGGCGGAGGAGCTCGACGAGAAGCTCGCGCTCCCAACTGTCGCGGCGCGGGAGACGAAGCAGCAACGCGGTGCGATGCGTCGCCATGGCACGGGAGAGGTGCTCGGCGAACGTAAAAGGCGCGCTGTAGTCCGGCGTGACGCCGAGCTTCGCTGCGGCTTCGGACCACATCAGATGATCGCCATCGAGCGTGATCGTGCGGATCGCGCGACTTACGAAAACGCGTCGCGCGTGAAAAGCCGCGGCATTCGTCTCGGCGTCGGAGTGCGTGCGTACGATGAGCGTGCGGGAGGATCGCAGGTCACTCTCTGCAAGACGCGCAAGCGCAGTATCGAATCCCGAGAATCCGTCCGGCAGCCGCTCACCCTCTTGAGCCGGCGGAGCATGGCTCGCGCGCGAAACACTCACCGCGAGAGCTTACCCCCTAAGTCTCCCTTTTCAAGGAGGCATCCCGCGAGATCTCCCGGGCTTTTCGTGCGATCACGCGCAAATCTTCTGCTGTCGCTTCACCAATCGCACGGGCGAGCTCGACCTGCGCAAGGAGCAGCTCGGCGACGAGCTTCTCTGCGCTCACTCTCGAAGCAGCCTCGATTTGCCGTGCAGCGCCCTTGGCATCGCCTCTCCGAACGGGACCTGAAAGGGCCGTTGGAAGGCCATGCAGCGAGACGTTCGTGGCGACGGACCGCAAAAGCTCACCGAGGAGCCGTTCACTCGTTCGCGCGGGTACTCCAGCCTGCTCGAGCAGGTTCTTCCCGATCGCCGCAAGCGTCGCACTTCCGTTCGCGACGATCGCGAGCGCCGCGTGATAGCCGCCGCTCGTTCCGAGACCGTCCTGCGCGAGCACTTCGAAGCCGAGGCTCCGCGCGAGCGACCCCAACGTCTTCTTTGCGATGTGATCCCCTTCGACGAGCGCGAACGATCCGTCGAAGGTCGGGGCTTTCTTCTTCGTCACGAACGAGACGACGGGATGAAAGCGGGCAACCTTCCACGGGGCGCCGCTGCGTTGGAGATCCACGAGTGAAGCCGACCCCGAAAGCGTGGCGACGACGATGATCTTTTCATGGAATTCAACCGCGCGGAGGGCCTCGACGGTGGAAGCGAGAACGTTCTCGCGCACGGCGAGGAGGACGACGCCTGCAGAAGATCGCCGAGGTAGTTTCTTCCGCGCGGAAACGAGGGCGACCGTATGGCCCTTCTGTCGCGCCACCTTCGCGAAGCTCGAACCGACTTTTCCGCTTCCGACGATGAGCAGGTTCATGGCGTGTGCTGCGTTCGAGCACCGTAGAGCTCGTGTTCGTGGATGTACGCGAGAATGCGCTGGGGAAGTAGCTCACGCACGGAAGCGTCGCCAGCGGCGATCTTCGCGCGAATGTCTTTGCTCGAGACTTCGGGAAGGACGGCGGTGGGGGCGGCTTCATGCGCGTAACCCACGCGACCGACTACGAGCGGTTTCGCGATCTGTGCAATGCGATCGAACCCGTACCACTTGGGGCTTTCGATGAGGAGATCGGCTCCCATGAGGAGCCGCATGTTCCAATGAGGATGGCGCTCGCGAAGCGTTTCGAGCGTGCGAAGCGTTCGGCTCTCTCCCCCGAGCTCCTCTTCGACCGTCGAAACGGTGACGCGCGGGTCGTCGGCGAAGGCGAGCTCGCACATCCGTGACCGGTGCACGAACGGAGTGAGCGGTTTGTCGAACGGATGCTTGAACGTCGGGATGACGAGCACGCGATCGATCGGATTCGTCATGAGGACATAAGACACCGCCAGGCAGTGGCTCACGTGCGGAGGATCGAAGCTTCCTCCGTAGACGACGACCGTCTCGTGTTCGCTGTTCTCACTCATCCGCGGGCAGGCTCATCTTGGCACTCATCTCGAACGGGGTCGGAACACTCTCCGCGAGCCATGTCAGCGAGAGTGGTCGCCGACCATGCGCGGACCGTAAGAAGGAATGGTCGGCCAGTTGCCGCCGGGAGCGAGGGGCGCCGTTCCCGTCGAAGGGCGCGCAGCACCATCGGATCGTCCAACACCTGTGTTGCCGTATCCATAACCGTAGCCCGTGCCGTACCCGTAAGGGACGCCGTAGCCGTAGCCACCGTTCACGGTTTGTTGCTGCTGCACGATGATGACGTTCGAAGGACTGCCTTGCGCCGCGGCCTGCTCTCTCGTCATTGCGTCGTACGCGGGGCTGCCGCCCGTTCCGAGAACGATCGTGGGCTTTCGCGTCGGTTTCGAAGCTTCTGCTTCAGGGGCTTCGGCGATGGGCGGACTCGGAGGCGCAACGTCCCATGACGACTTGGGTGCTCGCTTCTCTTCACTCGCGCAGCCTATGAAAGCGAGAAAAAGTGCGGGAACTACGCGCGCGAACATTCTCTCAGCTTACCACACCCACGCCCCTCGAGAGAGCGAGCGCCCATGGCATCGAGGAGGGGCCTCGATGGGCCGAACCGTGCTCGAGTTAGAGCGCGACTTTTTCGACTTCGGCGCGGCGAATCAAATAGCGCACCGTCTCGGAGAGCGACATTCCGAGTCGCTTGGCGACGCGGTCCATCGCATCGCGCTCCTTGTCGTTGAGGCGAATCACGAGATTTCGCTCGCGAGTGCGCTGAGCAACGACGGGTGTACGAGCGCGCTTCTTCTTGCGATCCATTCGCCCATCCTATCCTTGACGCTCGACGCGTCAATCCTTGATACGAACCCCGATCCGGATGGAATCACGCGCATCATTTCGGTGCGCAATTCTCACACGTTGCTAGAGAGGCGCCAGCGGCGATCCAATCGGCGATGACCGATGTCTCGTCGCGCGAGAGAAGAGGAGTCGCGACGCCGTGCGCGGAGATGCGGTCACGAAGCCGCAAGCGCTCGTCTTCCGGTAGTGACCAAGAAGGACGTGCGGCAAGCACGCCGCAGGTCGAGGTCGAAGGCGCATCGGAGACGGGATCGACGAGAACTTTGTAGACGAGATAGCTGGTACCGGGACTCTCGCGATCGATGATCGCCATGTCACTTCCGAAGTGACGATCAGGATTGCTGGGCAAGGTCACGGAGCCGCTGCGGATCGAAGCATGCGCGATGTGATCGATGGCCGTCGCGCGAATGCCCTCTGCGTTCGAGAGATCCAAGCCTGCTTCCGTGCGTTCTCCGCCGTGACACGACACGCACTTCGCCGCGAGTACGGGAGCAACGTCTCGGCAGTAGTCGGCCGCAAGTGGAGCTTCGCGAGGCGTCGAAGGTGCGGCGATGAAGCCGACTTGTCTGGGTGAGTCTTTGCGAATTTTTTCGCCGTCAATCGCACGCAGGCCTCCGAGGATGGCCTCGCCATCGGCGATACCGAGCACGACGCGATAGGGCTGTCCCGGAGTTAGCCACGCTTTGCCATCGTGCTCGGGATTCGCAAGAGTGATGCGCCTGCGCAACGGGTCGTAGCCGACAGCCGGGAGCCCTTGCCCACCTTCGCCGTCGACAATCGCGACCGACTGCCGCGTCGCCGTCACGGGAAGAATCAATCGGTCGAAGACGAGCTCGACATCGCCATTCGCGGGGAGCGGCCGCCCGACGCCGACACTCGCACCAATGAGTCTGAGCGGCGGACCTTCTTCTCTCGTATTCGTCGGCTCGCCTTGATCGCACGACGCTGCGAGGACGGCCGTCGCAAACATCGCGACTGCGTCACGTCGAAGCGCCATGCGAAGAGGCATGGGGTGAAGCTTACGAAAGGATCAGCTCTCGGCGTAGCCGATGATCTGCTCTTTCACGACGTCTTCGTTGATGCCGGTACGAATGTGATCTTTCAACACGTCGGCGAGTGCCAGCAAGAGGTCGTCTGCGCCGCCGTCTTTGACGAGGCGATCGAGCACTTGCTTTGCTTCGCGGCTCGGATCCTCGCGCAGCATTTTGCGCACGGTATCGATCGCAATCTCCCCCTGGAAGTCGAGATACATATTCTGCAGCAAGTAACGAACGAGTTCCTTCATGGAAGCTCCTTGGGCGGTGGGGTTAAGTGCGGAGTCTATAAGCTTTCGGGACTTCTCCGCGCAAGGGTCATCCGCACAAAACCTCACAGAATCCCGAGGCTTTTCCGACTGCAAGAGGCGTATTAGTCCACACCGCTTCAGCGGCACTGCGCGAGCGAGCGATCGCCCTGTTCGTGGCAGACGAGGCAGGGGCGCGCATTTTTTCGGTACATCGAGGCGCAGGAAGCCAAGAAGTCCGCACGGTGAGGCGAGAAACCGCCGCCACGACCGGAGGCGCCGTGACACGCGACGCAATCGCGTTCCATATGGCAGCTGACGCAGGACGCGAGGTTGCGCTCGGCTTCGAAGGCGTGATGGGCGCCCGTCTTCGGAAGGTCCGACCACAGGGACTTGGGCGGATGAAAGCGCGACGACTCGCGATACGCCACGGGACCGCTCATCGAAACGCCGACGCGCTGGTGGCAGGCGAGGCAAAACGACTGCGTCTGGTGGCACGAGGCGCATTTCGATTCTTCGAGGCGCGCATCGACGGCATGCATCGTGAGGTAGTCGCTCGGGTGCGTGCGAATGGGGCGTACGCGGGCGTCGTGGCAGCTCGTACAGAAATCTTCGCTGTGGCAGTTCGCACAGAAGCGCGAATCATTGCCTGCGATCATTCGGTGGCGTTCGAGAAAGTCGGGTGTATGCGCCGCGCCGTTCAGCCAGACGGGTGGGACGAGCCGACCCTGCGCGAAGACGGTCTGCATCTTCCCACCCGAAAGCCCGCTCAGCTTTGCCCCTTCGGCGCGGATCGTTGGCATCTTTCCCGTCGCGAGGATCTTCGTGTCGCTCAACGTTTCGACGTGGCACGTCGTGCACTCGCTCTTGGCGTCGCCGTGAGACGCGCCTTCGCCCTGGTCGTGGCAATTGAGGCATCCCCGCATTCGCGGAAGCTGATGACGCGTCGCGAGTCCCACTTGATTCAAGTCGCCATGGCACTGCGGGCAGCCAATGTTGCGCGCGGCATGCTTCGCGTGATCGAACTTGAGGTTGGGCGGCGGAACCACGACGCGCGCTGGGTGCTGCGCATCGCCGAGGTGACACGTTTGGCATTCGCCGAGAGGAGACGCGCCGCGCTCGACGCCACCCGTGCTCGCATGTTCGTGATTGGTGCCGTGGCAGGAGTCGCACGCGTTGCCGCCTGGTAGGAGTGAGTCCTCCGAGCGATGGCTCGTCTTCGCGTTACGATGGCAATCGGTGCAGGCTGCACCTTTCGCGAGATGCAATTTGTGGTCGAATTTGAGAGGAATGCTCTCTTGCGGAAAGATGACGCGGCTCGGGCCAGGATCGGGCTCGGAGGCCATCGGCGGCAAAGCGCTCACGGGCTCGCGCTTTTTCGGGCCATCCGCCAAGGCGAGCAGTGCCGAGGCGATCGTGAAGAGCAAGAGAAGGACGGAGAATGGTTTGGCCATTCTCGACGGTGTTCCTGACGGGGCGCTCATGGATCGACTCCCACCTTGAGCCAGACGACGAAGCGGTTGCGCACTCCGATGAGACGGTTGGTCTCGAGCTGATCTTCGAGTGTCGTCGTCGTGCGCTCGGAGATGCGATAGCCGACGGATGCAATGAGGCCGAGGCTCGTCGCATCGCGATCTTCGCGGAGGCGATCACGGAAGTGAAAGGCGGAACCTCGTGCATCGAGCAGCCAGCGCGACGCAATCGTGCGCGACGCGAACAGATCGAGTCCCGTGCGATCACCTTGTTCGCCGATGTTGAACCGCGTCGAGATGCCATGCGCCATCGTGTGCGTGCGGTGACGAAGGTGCGCGTACCCCTGCGCGGCGAACGAATGTCCCGTCGTCGGAAATTGCGCTGCGAGGCGCTCGTCGATTGCAACCGTTGCTTCTTCCGAGCGAAACACGCGTCCGCCACCCCCGATGCTGGCGGACCAAGCATCGTTGATCGTGTAGCTGACGCGGCCCGAGAGCGTGTCCGTCGGTTCACCCGCGAAAAAATTCCAAATCGAGTCGCCGTCGTAGAAAGGTCGAAGGTGCTCGAAGTCGACGCCGAGAATGAGCTTCTTCGTAGCGAAGGCATCGACCGAGACCCGTGCCGAGTCGATGAGGCTGCGAAAGAGGTCGTAGGTCATGAGCGCATGCACGGCCCCGACCTTCTCGCGGCTCGAGTCCGCAGAAAATCCGAGCCGCTCGCTCGAAGTGCGCGAGCCGATGTTCATCGTCGTCGCCGAGAAGGGATCGGGATGAAACGATCCCGTATTCAGGACGTGGCGATACGTCGCGCGGGCGTGGATGAACGAGATGTTGTTCGTCTCGATCCCCGCACCGAACGCGGGCGCGACGTGCGCGTCTTCGAAGGAGGGATAGAGCGCGTCGTCGAACCCGCGCCGGCTACCGCGGTAAGCGCCCTGCGCTTCGTAGCGGCTCGTGGAGAAGGGAAAGCCGCCTCGTTGCTCGAGCCCACCATAGAGCTCGAGCGCGACCGGAAGATGCGATGCAAGCTGCACGTATCCGCCGTCGAACGACCAAAAGCCGAGCGCGTCGGTGACGTATTGGCGTCCGAGTCGAAACGCGAACCAATCGACGCCGAGCTTCCGCCCTTCGAGATAGGCGTACATGAGGTCGCCGCCCGTGCGCGCAAACCCTGGTACGAAGCTCGAAGTATCGTTGGGATTGGTCTCTTCGCCACCGCGTCCGAAGTCTGCATCGAAGCGGGCGCGAGCGCGAAACGAGAGCTCGCCGTAGCGTCGATCGACGAGGTCGGTCGCGCGCGCGGCGATCGTGCTCGTGAGGCGTCGCCGCGCAAGCACGGTTTCCCCGCTCGGGCTCCGCACGTCGTAAAACTGGGCGGACGTGTCGAACACGACCTCGTTGCGCGAGCGATCTTCGCGCTCATCGGCGTGCGCGGGCATCGCGGTCGCAATCGCGGCGACCGAAACCCATGCCCGCACGCCAACGCGCGCCAAACGACACCCTGCGGCCCGCATCGACGCCATCGTTATCACTGCACTCGATCGCCGCACCAGGAATTTGGCGATCGCAACGAGCTCGAAACACGTTCTAATGTGTCTCCAAATGGCGCCGACCGACGACTTTCTCGACTACCTCGGAAATCCGACCCCTTTTCATGCCGTCGCGGCCACGAAGGACCGCCTGCTCGCCGCGAAGTTTTCGGAGCTCGATCCGAAGGAGTCTTGGGGAAAGCTGTCACCTGGCGGCTACTTCGTCACTCATTGTGAAACCACGATCGTCGCGTTCATCGTTCCTTCGAAGAAGGCCACGCACTTTCGCCTCGTGGGCGCGCACACCGATAGCCCCAATCTCCGATTGAAACCGAAGCCGAGCTACTCGAAAGAGGGCTATGCGCAGTTCGGCGTCGAGGTGTATGGCGGCGCGCTCCTCAACTCGTGGCTCGATCGCGATCTCGGGCTCGCAGGACGCGTGCTCCTCGCGGGCAAAGACGGCGGAAAAGGAGAGGGCACTTCTCGCCTCTTCAAGATCGATCGCCCCATCGCGCGTGTCCCGCAGCTCGCGATTCATCTCGATCGCGACGTGAACGAGCGCGGCGTCATTCTCAACAAGCAGGAGCACCTCGCACCGGTTCTCGGACGCGCGGTTCCCAAGGACTTCTCGGAGCGATCGCTCATCGCCAAAGAGCTCAAGGTGAAAGAGAAGGACATCCTCGCGATCGACGCGATGTTCTACTCGCTCGAGAAGCCGACGATTGGCGGCGCTGCGGGCGAATTCATCTTCTCGGCGCGTCTCGACAATCTCGCGATGTGCCATGCGGGGCTCGTGGCTCTATTGGCGGCAGCAGCCGAAAAGAAGTCGGACAGCACGGCCATTCCGTTCCTCGCGTTGTTCGATCACGAAGAAGTGGGAAGCGAGAGCGCGGCGGGTGCGGCATCGGCGTTCTTGCCGCGAACTCTCGAGCGCATCGTGCTCGCCCTCGGTGGAGACAAAGAGACCGAGCACAAGATGTTCGCGCGTTCGCACATCGTCTCGGCGGACATGGCGCACGCCGTTCATCCGAATTATCCGGAGCGCCACGAAGCGCGGCATCGTCCGCATCTCAACCAAGGCCCCGTCATCAAGGTGAACGCGCAGCAGCGCTACGCGACGACCGGCGCAACCCGCGCGCTCATCGAGCGTTACGCAGAAGCTGCGAAGATTCCGATTCAGCTCTACGCCCACCGGACCGACCTCCCGTGCGGCAGCACGATCGGCCCCATCACCTCTGCAAAGCTCGGCATTCCCACGGTCGACGTCGGCAATCCGATGCTGAGCATGCATTCTGCACGCGAAATGTGCGGGGTCGAAGACGGTCCGAAGATGACCGAGCTGCTTCGTAGATTCCTGGTCGGGTGAGCCGCAGCGTTACTTCGACGTTGTGAATTTGATCTCGTACGAGAGATCGGGAACCGTCGCGCCGACGGCTTGTTCGCCCTGCGCTTCGTTTTCGAGGATGACGAGGTAGTCGCCAGTCGAAGGGAAGCCGCCCGTGATTTCGGAGTCCGTCGTCTTTGCTGCGTCGTCGTTCGTGATGACGTTCGTATTCGTGGTGAGATTGAAGAGTGAAAGACGTGAGTCGAGCTTCGAAGGAACGGCGAGACGCGCCGCATTGACGATTATCTCGAACTTCTGGCCTTGGATTCCCGACAGCTTGAACGTCGCGATCTCGGCGACGCGTGAGAGCTTGCCCGTGACGGTCTTGGGAATGACGACCGTCTGTGGCGCGAGCGTTGCGAGCTTTGCTTCGAGGCGATACGTGAAAGTCGGCCCGCCGAGATGCGCGTTCGTCGGCGCGACGTTGCGAATGTCGCGAACGGCAGCGACGAAGTTGCCCGCCGAGAGCACGAACTGATCGATCGCGAGCGGCGTGCCCTTGTCTGCCGCATGAACCGTGACGGTGGGATTGAGGTTCCCTTTTTTCGTGTCGAAGACCGTCAGCGACGGCGCGAGATCGGCGCCAGGGACGAGCGTCCACTGCCAGAATTCGCCGGCCTTCGGAACGACGGAGAAGATGTCCGTGTCGTCTTTCGGATCGATCGCGCCTTTGATCGCGCCGGGAGTCGTGAGCGCGTTTACTTGGAGGCCTGCGTCGGTGGCCGCGCCGTTGTTGGGCTCGACCTCGGTTTGATCGACCGTGGTCGGCGCGTCGGTTCCAGCGTCCTCCGTCGTCGAGCTATCTTCCTTCGCAACGTCTGCGTCATCCTCCGACGTACCGGTATCCGGATCGGTGTTCTCGCCCGTCTTGGCCGCGGGATCGTCCGAGCAGTGGACGAAGACGAGAGAGGAAGCGAAGAGGCAAAGAAGCGCGACGTTTCGAAGCATGTTGAAACGCCCTGTAGCGCACGGCAGCGCCGTTGGCCACCCGGGGCCGCTTTGTTCGGAGCCTTACTTCCCGCAGACCGCCGTCGCGACGCGACCAAGGAATGTATAAATCGTGTCGCTCGGCTTCTGGATGCACGAAGCATCGATGGCGGCCGAGTAAGACGACTGACACGAGGTCTTCAGGCTCTCGTAGCTCGAACACGAGGAGGTCGCCGCGGCATCGACGCACGCTTGAATCTCGGCGTCGGTCCCGCCCGAGCACGTCGTGTCGGGATCGCAGACGTAAGCTGCGCAGGCGAGCGCGTCGTAAGTCTTCTGCCCGCACGCGGAGCCGGCGATTTTCGAGACGCAACCGATGTCGTTGACGTAAACGTTCGTTCCGTCGTCGTACGTGGCGCCGAACGAGGACGATGAACCGTCCGTGTAGAGACAAAAGCCGCACGCCGTCGATCCTGCGCAGGTATCGACGGCGCCTCCGCCAGAGAGGCACGAAGTGAAGTTGGCGATTTCGGTCGAGCTGCAGGGCTTGGCCGTGACCACCGGTGGGAATGTCTGCGACGAGAAGCCGCTTGCCGAAGTGGGGGAGCAGAAGAGACCCGGATTGGGCGTCCCCGTGTCCTTCTTCGTGCCCGTGTCTTTTTTGCCGGAGTCCGTGACGGGCTCTTCTTCGTCGCCGCTGTCTTTCTTGGTGCCAGAATCTTGCTTCGCGCCGATGCCCGAAGTGACGCACTGCTGAATCTTGCTGCAGTTGCCCGTGTTCGCGCTGACGCAGCTGAGAATCGCGCTGCCGGCTTCGTTCGCGCGGCACTGGGCGATCATCGTGTTCGCTTGCTCGCTGAGATTCGTGCTCGACTTCCCGGCGTCGCTCACGCTGGGTCCCGCCTTCAGTCCACCGCCGCTATCGATCGTCGAAGCTTGCGCGCACTGCAGATACGAGCCGACGACGCTCTGACAAGCATCCGAGTCGTCCGAGTCGGCGCAAGCAGCGACGAGACCGATGGCGAGTGCAACGACGCCGACATGAAGAGAAAAGCGTGCACGGCGAGATAGTTTCATTCGCGCGGACTATGACGGGAGCGGGCGCGTTTTCAAGCCGCACGACCCATGTTTGTGGCGTAGACACGAAAGGTAAGGATGAGCCGGCAAGTAACCGCGAATCCTGCCCCGCGTGCGAGCACTGTTGCAGAACGGAACACCTCATTGACGAGGGCGTCCGATTTTTCTGCTAGCTAGGAATGGTCCCGAGGCGAGCGGGTCAACCTTGCGGCGAGAAGCGCGGATCCACGGCTTTGCCCATCACGTGGTAGCCCTTGTCGACGTAGAGCGTCGCGCCCGTGATTCCACTCGCGAGAGAGCTCGAAAGGAAAGCGGCGGTGTTGCCGACCTCTGCTGCCGTGATCGCTTCGGCGAGCGGCGAATTGCTCTTCGCGTAGTCGACCATCGCTTCGATGATGCCGATCGCGCTCGCGGCGCGCGAGGCGAGGGGACCCGCCGAGATCGTGTTCACGCGAAGGCCTTTCGCGCGGCCCGCTTCGAAGGCGAGGGTGCGCGTGTCGTTTTCGAGCGCAGCTTTCGCCGAGCTCATGCCGCCGCCGTAGCCGGGGATCACGCGCTCACCGGCGAGATACGTGAGGGATACATATGAGCCGCCTTTGCGCATGAGCGGTAAAAGGCGCGAGGTGAGCGACACCATCGAATACGCGCTGACGCTGACGGCGCTGAGGTAGCCCTCGCGCGAGACCTCGAGGAGGGGCTTCTTCACTTCCGAGCCGTTGGCAAGGGAGTGCACGACGATGTCGAGCGGTTCTTCGCCGAAGTCCTTCACGAGCTCCTTCGCCAAGCCGTCGATCGTGAAGTCGCCGTAGTCTCGGTAGCGCTTGTGCTCGCGCACGTCGGTCGGCACCTTCTCGAGCGTGTCGTACGCGGCGTCGAGAGGATAGATTTTCTCGAACCCGAGAAGCTCGCCGTTCGAGAGCTTGCGCGCCTCGTCCATCTTTCCTCGCTCGAGAAGCGTTCGGAAAATGTTGAGCGCGGGAGGCCACGTTCCAACACAGACGGTAGCGCCGGCCTCGATGAGCGCCTTGGCAATGGCAAAACCGAACCCTGCATCGTCGGCGACGCCCGCCACGAGCGCGCGTTTACCGCGGAGATCAATCGGAAGCATGGCCTCCTTCTCGCCGACACGCGCCCCTCAATCAAGGAATATTGCGAGGGCCCACGACATGTAGGGGGAGGCGAGGAGTCGTCACTTATTGAATGGAAAGAGGCTGCAAATCGCCGAGAAAAATAGCGTGTTTTCTTGATTAGTGAGGCATGGAAGCGGCACGCTTAACATCCACTTTTCAGGCAACGCTTTTTCTCACTCAGAAGGATTCTTCCATATGCGCCGCACGCGACTTTCGGGACTCGGGTTGATGCTCGGTTTGGCTTGGGGTGTTGCCTACGGATGTGGTGGGTCGGAGGGGAGCGGCTTCAAAGACGGCGACGGCAACAACGACGCGAGCGGAAACACGGACGGCCAAAACACCGGCATCGATAGTGGTGGCCTCGTCGACGACGACGGCTCGGTCGATCAAGATGGCCAGGCGGCAACGATCGGCATCGAGCCCGCGAACGCAGTGATCGACGTCGTCGTCACGAACGGTGTCGCGACGATCCCGGCGGCGACGCAATACACCGCGAAGAATCTCGTGACGGGCGCTGCGATCACGAGCGTCTCCTGGGACGTCGATCGCGGAGAGCTCGCAAGCATCGGGCAAAGCACGGGCCAGCTCACGGCGAAAGGAACGTTGGCGGGCAAAGCGACGATCTCTGCGCAGGTTGGAAGCGTGCGCGTGAGCACGACGGCGACGATTCGCATCAAGGCAACGTCCGCGGGCGCGAATGCAACGTCGGGCATTGGTCCGCAAACGGGCACGGCTCCTTCCGGCGGCTTCAACGGCGTCGGCGGTCAAGTGCTCGGAACCGCTCCTCCGCAACCGGTGCAAGCCAGCTTGAAGGCCGGGACGAACGTCGTTCCCGGAACGCAATTCGAGTGGCTGTATCCCTACGATCAAACGGTCTTCCCGCGCGCGATGCTCGCACCGCTTCTCCAGTGGCGCACGAAGACGGCGGCGAACGGCACGTTCAACGTGACGGGCTTCTATATCCACCTCTCACAGACGGATTACGAGTTCGAGGGCTACTACGCGGGAACTGCGCTCACGAGCCAACCGATCGACGCCGAAGTGTGGAAGCGCATGCTCGGAAGCAATACGAGCGGCAGCATCGACGTCGAGATCAAGGTCACGGATGGGACCACCGTCTACGGTCCGTTGAAGCGCACGTTCAAGGTGGCCGCCGGGCAGCTCAAGGGAACCGTGTATTATGCAAGCTATGGAACGTTCCTCGCCAACCCGAATGGTGATCGCTCCGCGGGAATCATTGCGATCAAACCAGGCGACGTGAACCCGGCGCTTGCTATCCCGACGGCGAAAAGCAAGTGCATCGTGTGTCATGAGGTTTCGAGCGATGGGTCGACGCTCGTGTCCAACGACCCCGACACTGGCAGCTACGGCCGCGCGCGCGTCTTCGACTTGAAAAACAACGCCACCGAAATTCGGACCTTCGATGATGTCGGCAAGTTCTCCTACTCGGGCATCTCTCCCGACGGCAAGTTCGCGCTCGCGTCGAGCGGTGAGGGCAACTATCACGAGTGGGGCGGTGATTCGAACCTGTTCTCCACTAGCGCGAACAACGGACCGATTGTCGCAAGCGTTGGCTTTTCGGACCTGGTGAAGAAGGCGGTCACGCCGACGATCTCGCCCAACGGTTCTCGTATCGCTTTCGCATTCGACGCAGCTCAAGACGCGGCTCCCGCTGCGATCAAAGCCATGGCCGACGATGGACACACCCTTGTGACAGCCGACTTGAACTGCAACCCACTCACGGCAGGCGGCTGCGGCGCGCCGCCATACGCGGTCACCGATATTCGACAAGTCTTCCGCGACACGACTGCACATGTTGGCTGGCCGGCATTCACACCCGATTCGAAGTGGGTCATCTTCCAGCGCTCTACGCGAGCGGGCAACGGCGCATTCTTGAACACGACCAATCAGGCACGCGCCGACCTCTGGATCGCGAGTACCGAAAAAGGCACGACGTTCAAACCGATGAAGCTCTGCGCGCTCTCCGGATTGTCGGCGAACTGCAATACGGCAACGGCTACTTCGTATTTGCCCATCGGACCCCAGCATGCGCAGTTCCTCGTGGATGATGCCAACCCTGGCGATACGAACCTCGCGTTCGAACCGACGATCACACCAATCGTTTCCGGCGGGTACTTCTGGGTCATGTTCACGACGCGCCGTCTTTACGGCAACGTTGCGACGCTCGAGCCCTACGCAGGTAAAGACGGGGCCGCTGTGCCCACGGATCCCGTTCCGAAGAAGCTCTGGATCGCCGCGATCGACATCAATCCGCAAGACGGCGTCGATCCAAGCCATCCCGCCTTCTATCTCCCGGGCCAAGAGCTCCGCGCCGGCAATATGCGCGGCTACTGGGTGAACGATCCGTGTAAAGCGAATGGAACTACGTGCGAAACCGGGGACGAGTGCTGCAACGGCTTCTGCCGCGAAGCTTCGGGCGGCGCGCTCACGTGTACTGACAAGCCGGCGCAAGGTTGCTCCAACGAGTTCGAAACGTGCAAGGTCACGAGCGATTGCTGCGGCGCTTTGAGCGGCATCAAGTGCATCGGCGGAAAGTGCGCGAAGTCGTCTCCGAACTGAGGGCTACGGAATGAGAAGGAACGCATCGCGGGCCGAGCTCGCGGTGCGTTCGCTGTTTGTGGACTCTAAAGTCGCGGATGCGTTTCAATGACCGTCGGGCTCTAGTCCTCGCGATCTTAGCGGGCGTGTGTGGCTCGAGCGATCATGTCGGTCCGCCGATGAACGCATCTGGTGGGGAAACGGCGGGGCACAATGACGCTGCAGCACATCCACTGAGAGTTGCGTTTGGATCTTAGCTGTCACTCAGTGCTGCGACTGACACACTAGGCAATTTCCCGACGAGCACTCGTCGCGCTGCACGCAAGTCCCAAGCTTGCCTGGCGAGAACTCGCACGATTGCCCGATCTTCTCGCAGAGCGTCTTGGCAGATGGCGCGTGCTCGTCGCGCGGCTTGCAAGCGACGACGGCAAGTAGACCAAGGATCGCAAAGCACGAGCGCATTCGACCAGCGTATCATCAGTGCTCACTTCGGAACTTCTTCGCATCGTTGTTGTCCATGCGCGCATGAATCTCGCCACGCCGCGCAGGGATGACTCTTCGACCCCACCTCGACGAGCTCTTGCCAATACGGGCCTCGTCCCGTTCTTCGCGCTGGCCTGCGGCATCACGTGGCTCGCTGCAATGCCCGCTGCAATCGCATGGATGCGCCACGAAAATCCAGCGCCTCTCGCTGTGGCTTCATCCGGACTCAGTGCCTTCGGTCCGCTGCTCGCCGCATTCATCGTCGCGGCACGTAGCAAAGAGCTCCGCGACGTCTTCGGAAGATGGCGCACCAATGTCGCCTGGATCGCACTCGCGCTCTTCGTCCCGATGCTCGTCCATCTCGCGGCAACGGCGGTCTACCTCGCGATCGGCGGGCATCCCATAGGGTGGTTTCACCTTCCCGCAAACGGCGTTGCGGTCGCAGCGCTCATTGTATTTCCATTGGGCGAAGAATTCGGATGGCGTGGATTTGCGCATCCGCGCCTCGTGCATCGCTTCGGCCCGATTCGTGGCTCGCTGCTCGTCGGTCTTGCGTGGGCCATCTGGCACTTCGCCTATGCGATCACGCCCGCGAAAGCAGGTTTCGATGCCGTACAGCTTGTGATGCTGCTGACGGAGCTTCCGCTCTATTCAATCATTCTCGCGTGGCTCTTCGAACGCGCCAACCGCAGCATGGCGGTCGCGATTGCGTTTCATACGGGCGCGCACTTGGATCACCTCGAAATAGATCCGAACTACGGATGCAAACTGCACGCTGCGCACCTCCTCGTGGTGGCGGTGTTCGCGTTCTTCGCATCGCGTGTCTTGCGTCGAGCATTGACCCATCCGCGGAATGAGCGTCCTATCGACGCATGATTTTCGGACGCGTCTCCATCTTCGCTGCGCTCCTTGGCTCTGCGGCATTCTACGCATGCACGAACTCGACGGATTTGACCCCCGCCATGCTCGACGCCGGCAGCCTTCAAGTCGATAGCGGCGTCGTCGATAGCAACACCGCATCAACATCGCTCCATCTCTACGTTCCCACGCAATCCGGGCCCGCCATCTATGTCTACGACATCGGACCCGGCGCGAGCGCGGAGCCCGTTCGCAAAATTGTCGGCCCTTCGACGAAGCTCGAGAATCCGCAGTCCGTCGTCGTCGACAACAATGGCGCGCTCTATGTCGCGAACTACGAGCGCGACGTAACGGTCTATGCGCCTGGTGCCAATGGCGATGCCGCGCCGACGTTCACCTTCGCCGTGGGCGCTCATCCGCAAAGCGTTACGAATCCGTCGATGCCCACCGTGATCGGTTGGACCAAGACGAACGACCGCTCGGACTCGGAGATCTTCATTTTCCAAGATCCCTATCAAACGCAGCCAGGGCTCCTCGTTGGCAGTTTCCCGCAGCCGAACGCTCAGGGAGGTTTCCAATGGTCGCCTGCGGACAATTGGGGATGCGCAGCAAACTCGAATGGTCTCGACCGATGTCGGCGCACGCCCAAAAATGGCCCGCCAGTGGCTTGCCCATCGCCGGACATCAATGCGTGCCTCAGCGACCAGGGCTCGGGCGGTACGTTCGAGCTATACGGTCGAGGCGTAGGATCACGTTCGAACAGTCTTATTTTTCGTCGCGACGGTGCGATCGTCATCTCTTTTGGTCAACCGAACACCGTCGCGACGTATGGCATCGTCGATGCGTCGACAGGCACGACGCTGACGCCCCTTCAAGCGATCGTCGGGGCGAAGACCGGGCTCGATCAACCGCGGGCCTCGGCGTTCGACGCGGAGGGCAACCTTTATGTCGCCAATACCGGGCTCATCTCCTATGGCGGAACCGTGACCGTGTATGCGCCCGATGCAGATGGCGATGTCGCACCTATTCGCACGCTCGTAGGGCTCGATCATCCCTTCTCTCTCGCGCTCGGGAAATAAGGCGTCTTTCGCACTGCGGAACCAAGTCGCGAAGCTTCTCTACCTACGCCTCGGGTAGCGCCGTGACACGCGGGCCTGATCCTTCGAGCGTCGCCGTCAGCATGCGCATCATCACGCGTTTCACGCGATGAATCTGCGCTTCCTTCACGTTACGTCCCTCATCGCCTTCCTCGAGCATCAGCCGCGTGACGCCTTCGAGCGCCAAGAGGAGGGCACGAAGAAGCAATGGGTCGATCTTCTTTCCGAGATGTGCGCGCGCACCCTCCGCGAGCATCGTCGCCAACGCCGCGTGTATTTCCATTCTTCGTTCATGAAGCAGCGACTCGTGGCGCTGCGCATCTCCCCCGAGCACGTAAGTGAGCCGCGACGTGTCACCTCCGTAGTCGAGAAGGAACGTGTCGACGCAGCGCTCGAGCTGACGCACCGGATCTTTTTCTTCGCGAATGGCTCGTTTGCAGGCCTCCAAAAAGACATCCGTCGCGAGGCGATAGAGCGCGACCATCACCTCTTCTTTGCTGCCAAAGAGGCGATAAAACGTGCGCCGCGAGATGTTCGAAGCCTGCAAGATGTCTTCGACCGAGGCGTCGCGAATGCCCTTGTCGGAAAACACGCGCGCCGCTCCCTGCATCACCATTCCGCGTGCGACGAATTCACCGAGTGGGCCGCGCGTCGCGACGGCCGACTTGGCCTTCTTGGCGGGAGCTCTCGGCATGGCCGCGAGTATACAGCGTGTTTATCGGCGGAGCGCCAGCGCGTGCGTTACGGGTAACGCTTCTTGAAGTACGCGTTCACCGCTGTGCGTTCCACGGGTGTGAGCTCGCGGTTGTAGAGAAGAATTTCGCCGATGAGGCCGCCTGCGAAGCCGGGCTGCGCCGAGCCAATCGTCGTTCGATTCGCGCTTGCGAAATCGAGGACGACGTCCTTTCCATTTCCTCCAGGCGTATGCGTCAGCGTCGTCGTCACGTCGTCGACCGTGTAGGTCAATACTCCAGGCACGCCGCTGTCTCGCGCCATCGTGCTCGCCGAGTAGATGTGCGTGTGCGGCCCGCCGTCGGTCACGGCATTCGAGTCGAACGCGTTGCCAGTCATGTAGACACCCTCGCGACTGCCGCTCGACTGAAACGTGTTTTGATCCAGACCAAAGTAGATGTTGTTGGTCGAAAAATCGCCTTGGTTGAGGTACGCGAAGCGGGTCGTCTTGTCGGCCACCTTTCCAAACGCAATGAGCGTGCGCGCAGAAGACGGCGCGATGCCCTCAACGTCTCCACGCACGAGCCACTGATTCGTGCCGACGACCGAGATGGCGGGCTTGTTCGAAAGGCCGTTCGGCGCGAGCGACGGCGTGGACGCGTCTTGCGAAGAGACGAACGGATGATTGCCTCCGCTCACGTCTTGCCAATGACACACCGCACCGCCATCGAATGTCGAGACACCGCGATCGGCGCGAAGCCAAAGCACGAGCCCTGAAGCGGGGAGTCCCTCGGCGGTAGCGTCCGACGGCGCAACGGTTTGCACCGGACATCCGCGCTCGTCGAAGACGGGGCCCGTATCGGACGTGCTCGTATCTGGCGCACCGGTGTCGGTGTTCGTGCCGCTGTCTTCGTTCGGCGTGTTCGTGTCGGCTGTCGTGACATCAATCGCAGCATCGACCCCTGAAGGCGGTGCGTCCGAGTCGCTGTCGCAATTCAGGAGGGCAAGAACGGATGCAGGGACGAGGAGCGCGAGGAAAAAAATGCGGTGCTTCACCGCGCGAAGACTATCCGAAGCGCCGCGGAATTCTTGCGCCTTTTGGCTTACGCAGGATGTCGCGCGGACAGCCTTGACGCGCGCGATGTATACACTATGTTTACTTCATGCAAGTTCGCATGCCTCAGTTCCCGCTCGATGAGTCCGTCCCGCGTCATTGGTACTTCAACCATCCGGTTCCGACCCATCTCGGCAATTCGTTGAGTTTGCTCTTCCCCGCGGGCGAGCGCTTCTTCATGCGCTCGGTGCGAGCGTTTGCAGAGGTCTACAAGAACGATCCGCAGCTCCTCGCCGACGTGCGGACGTTCTTCGGCCAAGAAGGCAGCCACGCGCGCACGCACGACGAGTACATCGAGATGCTCGAGAAGCAGGGTTACGACGTCCAGAAATTTTTGAAGTTCTACGAGTTCATCGCCTACGGACTCGTCGAGCGCTTCTCGTCTCCGAAAGTGCGCCTCGCGTCGACGGCCGCCGCCGAACACTTCACGGCCCTTCTTGCCGAGCAAGCGTTCACGCATCGTGAGCTCGATGCGGCGCACCCTGTCATTCGCGATCTATTGATGTGGCATGCCGCAGAAGAGGTCGAGCACCGTGCGGTCGCCTTCGACGTTCTCCAGCGCGTCGACAAGAGCTACGCGCTGCGCATGGTCGGGCTCGCGATCGCGTGTTCGATTCTCGGATCCTTTTGGGCCATGGGGACGCTCGTGCTCGTTGCTCAAGAAGATCGAATTCCGCCTCGTCCGCCGGAGCTCCTCGCTTTCCGCAAGCGTCGCGGTTCACCCTTCCGCGTTCTTGCCTCGGGCATTCGCTCGTACATGCGCCGCGACTTTCATCCGAACCAAACGGGCGGGGACGAGGCGGCGGCCGAGTTCTTGGCCTCGCTCTCTTACTTATCGCCCAAGAAGACGCGCGAACCGGCGGCGCGTCCCTCGGCTTGAGGGGATGGGGCCGCACCATGACAGTGCGATCATGCGCGTTCGACCGTTTGCATGCGTCGTAACTTTCGCACCGACACGCGCTTGCCCTCGTCAAAAGTGCCTCGCATAATCGCCCCCATGCTTCGTCTAACTTCAAGCCTCGCTATTTCCTTCGGATCACTTCTCGTCATCGGCTGCGGTGGCCCCGTCCTCTACAAGTTGGAGTCCACGGCAAAGGCGCCCGGCGCCGATGCGACCATCGTGGCAGACATCAAAAAGAGCGAGAGCCGTACCGATCTCGAAATCACGGTGACCAACCTTGCGCCGCCCGAGCGAGTTTGTGCGGGTCAGACCTTCGTCGCTTGGCAAAAGGCGGGAGACCGCGCGTGGTCGCGCATCAGCTCGCTCGCCTACGACAAGGAAGTCCGAAAGAGCGAAACGCGCATGACCGTTCCCGAAGTGCAGTTCGATCTCCAGGTCACCTGCGAGAAGCTGCCTACTCCGGTCAATCCGAGCACAGAGATCATTCTCGCTCAGACCATCTCGAAGTAATCCCGTCGCGGTCTGCCTAGTGTTCTCTCGTGAAGAGAGCACGGGCGACGTTCACTTCGCGAAGGCCTCGACGAACGCTAGATGTTCTGCCGGGGCCTTTCCCGTTACGAGCTCTTTTTCGCGAAATCCGCTGCGCACTTCCAGCACGCGCATCGTCTCGCCTTCGACCCGGAAATCTACGCGCCACTCCTTCACCGCGAGCTCGCGCAGAGCGCCGCGCAACCGAATGCGACGATATGCGTGGGGCTCCGGGCCCAGCGACAGCGAATGGTCCACGCGCTCGCGAAGCGCAACTCCGTGCTGCTCGAGCCACGTCAACTGCGCGAGGGCGCGATCCGTGTAAGAGACGACGTATCCCTTCTTCGGATCGGCGAGCCACCCACCACCGTCATCGGGAAAGGAATCGGTGTAAGCTACATACGGTTTGATGTCGAAGATGGGCGTGCCGTCGACGAGGTCGACGTCGAGCACGTGCAGGGTGCAGTCTTCGATGCGTTCGAGACGAAGCGCGGAAAGCCCGAGATGGTTTTGCCGGTGAGGTGAACGCGTCGAGAGCACGCCACGCTTCTTCTCGGTTTCACGAGGAGGCAGCACTTTGGGACGGAAGCCTTCTGCAAGGTGAAACCCGAAGATCACCCAGATGCGCTTCCAGGACGCGAGATCGGATAGGGCGTCGCGCATCTCGGCCGTGCGTTCGAGCTCGAGCGTTCCCGGGGTACCAATCGCCGCCGCTGGCTGACGAGGCGCGCTCGCCTTGTCGAGAAACGGCGTCTTTGCCCAGCCGATGGGGACGATCTCGAACGAGGAAGAGGGGCTCATTGGCGGGATGAAGCGGCGGGGAGCGGCCCAACTTGGCGAGCTGCTTTCGCCTTCGCATGCTACCGTAAGATCAATGAGACACGGTTCCGGAGTTCGTCGAGCTTTCATCGTGCTTGGCGCTCTTTCGACGGTGATCGCGCTCGTCGCTGCATGCGGGATCGATTTTCACGGAGTCGAAGAAGACGACGCGTTTCGCAATCCCGACGCGCCAACGCTCTCCGAGATCGGCTCTCCGCTCGACGGTTTCGTTCCCGATGGCGAAGGCGAAGACGTCGGTGACGACGCACCATCCGTCATCGACGGAGGGTCCGACGCTCCACCGGGAATCGACGCACCCATCGACACGGGACCGCCCGATACCGGTCCGCCCGACACCTACGTGCCGCCCGTCTGCACGGCTCCCCTCGTGAACAACGCGGGAACGTGCTCGTGTCCGCTCGATGGCGGCCCCATGGGGGAACGTCTTTTCTGCAAAGGTTCGAACCAGTGTCAGCAGCGTAGTCAAAGTTGCGCCGACGGAGACCGTCGCTGCCTTCAATGCATCGGTGGCGACATCACGAAGTGGGTCGGAGAATATGTCCCCGCCGCCGCCGTCACGAACGGCGCCTTCACGTGCCCGGCGCATCCCACCACCGAGTGCCCGTGCGTCAACGCGACCGATTGCCCGACGCGCGATAGCGTTTGCGTCAACAGTGCGTGCCGCACGTGCGGCGAGCTGGGCAGCCAGGGCAAGGCCTGCGCATTCGGCACCAACTTGTGCACGCGCGGTTTGAACGACGGCGGCTCGCTCACCTGTAATTGAGCGTCGTCTCACCGAGATCGTAGCCGGAGGCGGCTTCTATTTGATAGAGCGAGGGCATGGGTTGGGCTCTCCTCGCCATCGAAACGACGCTCGCGTACGCGTGCGCGTATCTTTCGGCGCTCGCGCTCTTCCGTGAGGAGACTTCGGCGCGTCGTCTCACGACGACCTTCGCGCTCGGTCCCGCCTGGATCTTGTTTCTCATCCAAGTCGCTTCCGTGGGTCATCTCTTCGCCACGTGGCCGCTCGCGGCGCTCGGTCTCGTCGTCTTCGGCGGGGTGTCGGCAGCTCTCGTGCGGTCGCTCGGCGTTGCCCTCGTTCGTGAGCGTGCCTATCGCGATCTTCTGGCGCCCGTCCGGATTGTCGTCGATGCGTGGAAAACGAAAGAGATCGCCTTTCTCAACGTTGGCTTAGCGATCTACTTCTTCGGGCTCGCGGCGCTTTTGTGCTTTTTTTACCGCTCGTGGATGTTCGATCCCGTTTGGTACCACGTCACCCTCACGGACTACGTCATCCAAGAGCGCGGTCTCACGTGGATCTCTTCGATCAATCCTTACGTGCAGGGATACCCCCGCAACGTCGAGCTCATTGCCGCGTGGGCGTGCGTCTTCCCGATGGACAGCCGCTTCGACGACATCCCGCAGTTGCCTTTCGCGCTGCTCGGCATCGCCGCAACGGCTGCGTGGGCACGACGCCTCGAGCTCTCACGTTCGCTCAGCGCCGCCGTTGCCGCCACTTGGTATGCGCTCCCGCCCGTATTTCTGATCGCACCGAGCTCCTATGTCGACCTCGCGACGGGCTCGCTTCTCATCGCGGGCGCATACTTCGCGTTCGGCAAGGAACCCAAGGAGCGCCTCATCGCGTTCGTGATTTTCGGAATGTACGCGGGCTCGAAGTTTACCGGGCTCTATCACTTCCTCTGCTTCACTCCGATTCTCCTCGTCGGTGCGCTGCGCAGTTGGATGCGGCGGGACACGCGCGGAACGACGTTCTTCGCGGAGCTAATCGGTGGCGGCTTGCTCACGGCGCTCTTCGGCGCTTACCAATACGTGCAGAACTGGGTCCACAAGGGCAACCCCGTCTATCCGTACGAAACGAAGACGGCATTTTTCGGCACGTTTCCCGGCCCCGAAACGGTCGAGGCGCTCTACGGCATTCGCACGACGGCCGAGGAGTCGCTTTACCTCTTTCGCTACAAAGGTGCGTTCCGCGAGTTCGTTCAACGATGGCTGCAACCTGCAACTGAATTTCGCTACACCCCCGAGATTCAAAATGGTGGCTTCGGTCCCGTCTTCTTTTGGTTCCTCTTGCCGGCGCTCTTCATCGGCCTTGGAGAGTCACTGAAGGGGAAGTGGCGCAGATATCTGCCGCTGCTCTTCGTGTTCGTCGTCGCGATCTCGGTGCCGGCCGCGCGTTGGCCGCGTTACACGATTGGAGGACCCGCGGCGCTCCTCGTGGTCTTCGGATGCGTTCTCGCGATGACGCGGCAAAAGGTCGTGCGCGCTGCGATCTCGCTGGCACTCGTCGGCCTTACGGCGAGCGTCTCCATGGGCGCGCTTCAAGGCTGGCAAGAAATCTATCCGTCGCACTTCAAAGAGATGCTTCGAGCGACAGCGATCGAGCGCGCTTCGATTCCGCTCGGTGCTCACTGGACCTACGACGACGCGTTGCGCCGCGAATTCGAGCTCCGCCCGGGCGACGTCGTCACGTACGACGAGAGCGCGAATTTCATCTCGAACTTCTTCAATCACGATTTTCGGCATCGCGTCGAATACGTGCCGAGCGCAGGGGATCCTCAGGATTTCGTGCGGCGCGTTCGTGCGGCTTCGGCGACGTGGGCGGGCGTGACCCAAGGAACTCCCGCCGAGCGTGCGCTTCAACAGGCGGGCGCGCAGAAGTTGTTCGTCGCCCAGGGAACGACGACCGTCGTCTACCGCATGCCGCGTCCCTAGCGCGTGCGCGCCGAGCGCCAATTGGCGTGGACAATGGAGTTCTCACGATCGATCAGGCGGAGCCCGTTCGTGGTGTGCTCGATGAATCGCATCGTCGCGCTCACGACTTTCCAAGTGCCGGCGACTTTCTCGATGCGAAGGGAGGCCACGCCGCCCTGCTGATAGACGGGAAGGGGCATCTCGAGCGAGAAGTTGCCGAGGGAGTAGAGGCAGAGCGCCGAGCGATCTTCGGAGAGCTCGAAGGGCTGCGTGATGTGGCTATGGTGGCCATGCAGGATATCCACGCCGGCCTCTTTCAGTTTCAGCCAGGCGGTGCGCTGCATTCCCGAAGGCCAATACTCGGCTTCGTAACCCCAGTGATACGAGAGGATCAGTAGATCGACCTTCTTGCGGCACGCTCTCACGAGCTCGAGAAATGCTTCTCCTTCCTGGCTGCCGCTCGCGAGCTCTTCCGGTTTGATCGCCGCAAAGCGCGAATGCGCTCGCCAGAAAAAATTGGCTCCAAAGGCGCGCGCGAGAATGCCGATACGCACTCCGCCGACATCGCGAATCGCGAGCTCCCGGTCGACGGGGGTCAAATCGCCTTTGGCAGCGAGGTTCGCGAACGTTTGGTCGACCGCTTCTCCACCGCGATCGAGGACGTGGTTGTTGACGAACGAAACGACGTTGAAGAGTGGGCTCGCTGAATGCGGGCCGTAGATCACGGCGTTCCACTCGCTCTCGGGCATGTCGTAGAACGATCGATCGTTGGCGCTGTCGTACTCAGCGATCGTGCGCGTGCCTTCGAGATTCACGGCGCGCACATCGTGGCTCGCGATGAACGCGCGCAATTCATCGTCGATCGTGACGCCCTCTCGTCGCGGCGCCCAGTCGCCGCAAAATGCCAACGTGAGCGAGGTCGAACCCGGTGGCTCGGTATCGACGGTCGATGCACGCGCGTAGTCGAAGCTCAACGCGTCGAGATTTGCGGTGGGGAAGTCGACGACGCGCTCGATGGGTCGCTTCTGCTTGGCGAAGACTTTGAAGAGCCCAATCGGGCCGATCCAAGGAAAGAAGTGCTCGGCGCGATAGAGGTTCGCAGGACTGAAAACGGCGGCGACGAAGGGGACGGCGCAGAAGAGCGCGATCACGTAGGTGCCATCGAGTCCGAGTCCGGCGATCGCAGCGCCGAGAATCAGCCCAGGGTCCGAAAATGAATTGAGCTTCGCGAACTCTGGCGCGCTCCCCGGCTCGAACGACGCCTTGAGATATCCGAGGAACAGCAAACACGAATGCAAGATGGCAGCTGCGAAGACGAACCAGACGCCGTGTTCGAGATGCATTCCCAAGAGCGACGCCAATAGAAGAAGCGGCAAGAACACGCGAAGGTGCTCGTGCGGAAGACGCTTCGAGATGACCGACGCCACCCCTTGTCCCACGATGAAAATAGCCGAGAAGACGAGCATCGCGCGATCGATCGTCAGCGGCGCCAACTTGACGACGAGGTGCTCCGTCACGAACGGCAGAAAAAATCCGTAGAAGGTCTTCGCCAAAAAGAGCGTGAAGAATGTAGCGAACCAACGCTCTCGATTCTTTTGGAGTCGTCCGGTCGACGCAGCGGTCGTGACCTCGATGGGCTTCGGAACTTCTTTGAAGAGGATCGCCAAGAGAAGCGCGAAAGCAATGTAGATCCCGCCGAAGACGGCAAAGATCCGCTGCGTGGACGAATGCTTCATCAACGACGTGATGAGAAGGGGCCCCGTGACGAAGCCCAGCGCGAAGACCGAGTTGAAGATCGAGATGCGCCTGCCAATGTCACCGAAGGCCGGCGTGTTTCGGATGTACGTGAAGCCGAGCGGCAGCGACAACCCCGCTGCGAAGCCTTCGAGGAGACGTCCGGCAACGATGTTGTACGGCAGTAGTGTGAAGAGCTCGCCCATCACGAGGATCGAGACTCCGAAGAGCGTCTCGTAGATCGGGTACGCAAAGCGCCCGGTG
>JAHFDV010000004.1:0-14805 GCA_023248815.1 Myxococcales bacterium | reverse complement strand
CGACGCGTGCTCAGGGAGGTAGTCGTGAATGACGGGGAGAACGCCCCCGACGAAGAGGCCTTGCCCAAAAAAGATCGCTACGAGCAAAAGCCCTGCGAACAAGGTCGTGTTCACGGCGCCTGTTGCCGAAGAATGGTCGGCTTCGATTGCGCCTGAAGCTCGCGCTCGGCCCATGCGGCGTGAGAGCCTTCGAGGACGAGCGTCGCGATGGGCTTCAAGAGGCCCGTTTTTAGGTCATCGGCGTACTCGGTGTTCAACTTGGCGAGCGCCTTGTCTGCGGCGGCGATCGCCTCGTCGACGTGCGTGTTCGTCGAATCGCAATAGAAAACGAGGTGTGTTCCGTCGGCGCTTGGACCGAAGAACCAGCGCTTCGTTCCGCCGAGCTCGGCGTCTGCGAGCGCCTCGAGAAGATCGGCTTCGCTCACACGCGTGTGGCCCAGGCTGATCATGCTTCCCGATTTTTGCCGAAACTCGAGATGCGGCGAGCGGTTCGTGTAGCCCGTACACCGAACGATGTCGAAGAGGCGGTACCGCACGAAGCCCATCGCCGTCGTCAAAAAGACTTCGTAGTCCACGCCGGGCTCGAGCTTCCACGCAGGCAAAAGATTCTCTTTCTCGATGGCCGCACCCGCGGCGATGAACTCCATGACGTGGCCATCCGGATGAACGGGACCACCGATGACTTCGGTGCTCGTGGGGACGTTCATCCAACCTTCGGTGGCTGAATACGGGGCATCGACGATGGTGACGCCGTGGAGATACGGCTCGAGCTTCGGAAGCTGCATCCCGCACGTCGAGCCTTTCCAACAACTGATGAACTGCATGCTCGGCCAGATCGTGCGAAAAGAAAGCGGTCGCTGCGCGAGTGCGCTCTTCAAATGTTCGAGCCGCGCGGGATCGATGCGAAGCGGAGGAAGTGGCGCGGGGGGAGCCTTTTTCCCCTCGAGGTAGGGCCAGTAGTCTTCGATCTGTTTCTCGAGGCGCTCCGCGAATTGAAGAATCATCGAAGGCGTCACGGCGAAGAGCGACGAGAGATCGGTCGCGAGCGCGTAGAGCGGCGCCCACTGGAAGAACGTCTCCGAGTCTTTGAAGACGCCGAGTGGCAGCGCGTAGAAGTTTTTGAGGAAGCCGCGGATGTTTTGATAGTTGAACCCGCTCATTGCGCCGATATCGACGCCGCCCGGAGATTTCTCGGATGGCAAGGTCGAAGCGAAGTAGCAAACGGGCTTTGCCATGAAGCCGTCGAAGCGCTTCGTGAGGCTGTGGACGAAGGGAGGCGTCGTGACTTGGAACTGCTTCTGAAAGCTCGCGGTGAGTGGGAAGAGCTTCGCCTTGGCCGAAGTGCCCGTACTCTTGGCCCAAAAGAGGATCTTCTCGTTCGAGAGCGGCGAGACATTGCTACCGGAGGAGAACGTCTCTTCGATCGCCGTTCGGTAGTCTTCGTACGTGGTGATCTCAAACGACTCGAGCGCTGCTGGAATCCCGTTTGGAAACCGTCCGATCCAAAAAGGGGAGGCCCCTAGGAGCGGTCGAATGACGGAGCTCCACTGGGCGCTGCTTGCAGCTTCGGGATAGCGCGTGGCTTCGAGAAATCGCGCGTTCTTCGGCCAGGTGGATGCCGCGATGAGGGCCGTGAGAAGTTTCATGAATCAGGCTTCGAAAGATTGGCGATGATCGGCGCCATGGCCGACATGATGTCGGCGGGATGCGACGTGCTCGAGAAGTCGACGATGCTGTTCCAGTTCGCACCGATGTCTTCCGGTGTGATCGTCGCGTCCTTGGGAAACGTAACGCCAGTCGTGCGCTCCCAGCGCAGCTTCGTGATGAGCCCGCCGCCGACTTCGAAGAGCCCACCCGTCTCGGTGCAGGACTCGTGACACAGGTAGGCGATGAGCGGGCTCACGTATTCTGGCTTCAGCGCAAGGATCGCCTCATCGGGAAGCACCGTCTCCGTGAGCCGCGAGCCCGCGAGTGGTGCAATCGTGTTGACGCGGATGTTGGCTTTCTTTCCTTCGAGCGCGAGCGTGTTGGCGAGGCCGAGAAGCGCGAGCTTCGCCGCGCTGTAGTTCGACTGTCCGAAGTTGCCGTAGAGGCCTGCGGCAGAAGTCGTGAAGACGACGCGCCCCGAACCCTGATCGCGCATCGACTTCCAAGCGGCTTGCGTGACCTTGAATGCGCCGTGCACATGGACGCGAAAGAGGATGTCCCAGTCGTCCGGTTTGAGATTCACGAAGCGCGTGTCGCGAAGAATTCCCGCGTTGTTGACGACGATGTCGATTCGCTTGCCGTGGTCCATCGCGGCCTGCACGATCTGGGCGCCGTCCTCCACGCTGTCGTAGCTCGCGAAGGCCACGCCACCAGCCGCGCGGATCTCTTCGACGACGAGATCCGCGGGCGCAGAGCTCTTTCCCTCTCCATTGATGCTCCCACCTAGATCGTTCACGATGACGGTTGCTCCGCGACTCGCGAGGAGGCGTGCATGCGCGCGACCGAGCCCGTTTCCTGCGCCAGTGACGATCGCGACTTTGCCGTCGAACCGAAGCTCGGGCGGCGTCACGTTTTCGGCGCCTCCTCCGCGGCCATTTGACCGAGCACCAAATCGGCGAGCCTCCCGACCTTCAGGCTTCCTGAGAGATCCTGAGGCTTGAGCCGCACGTGATAGAGACGCGCGACTTTCGAGCGAAGCTCTGCGAGCCCCAGCGAGTCGAGATGGAGGTCATCTACGAGATCGGCCTCCTCTGACGGCGTGATCGACTCGTCTTCCTCGCGAATTTCGGCGATCCATTGCCCGAGCTGCCTCAGCAAGTCTTCTCTTGAGACCTTCATTTCGATGCTCCCTCCGCTTTGGGTGATTCTTCTGCAGGATCGGTTCCCGTCGCGGTGCTCTTCTTCTTGCGCGGCGGAAAGCGCTCGCCTTCGGCGATCTTGGTTCCGCGCGGAACGGTCGTGTACGAGGCGACGATCGCCCCTTCGCCGATGACGACGTCCGCTTCGATGAAAACGCGATGCCCGACGACGACGTGATCGGCAATCGTGACGTCGCTCGCGATGACGCACGAGTAGCCGAGATGCGTGTGCGCGCCGACGACGACGCGGGGACCGATGCGCGACTCGGGTCCAATCTGCGAGTACTCGCCGATGCTTCCACCGGGAAGAATCGATGTGTTCCCGAAGACCTGCGCGCCGCGTCCGATGCGCATCGTCCCGAAGAGAACTTCGTCCGGCTCGATCATGTGTCCCGTGAGTTGCACACCACCACCGAGCATCGAACCCTGGGCGATGTCCATGAGCGATGGATCTTCGAGTGAGACGTCCGAGGAGGTGTCGACGTCGAAGTCGATTTTCCCGCCGAGCGCGCGAATGAGAAGCGTTCGATAGATCGCGAGCGAGAAGAAGGTCATCTTCCAGATCGGAATGTAGGCGATGCGCTGGAGGAAGAAGTGCAGCCCCCAGACCACGACCTGCGAATGATTCGGAAATGGATAGCGTCCCGGACGAACGCGCGGGAGGCAGAGCCGGACGATGAACATTTGAAAAATGAACGCGCCGAGGAAGAGGAGATAAAGCGCGGGCGCTGCACCGGCCGCCCAAAGGATGCCGCAGGACCTCGCGATGGCGCGCGCCACGAAGACGACGAGCACGGCGGGAGGGCCGAGGAGGATCGAAAAAAACGCCGCGTAGATGAGATCCATCGCGACGCGTCTCATGACGTCACCGCGGTCGTTCTCCCGATGAGGATCGCCTGCCCGAGGGATTGGCTCGCGCTTGCTGACTCCCCGCCGAGAGCGAGGACGTTTTCGAAATCGGCCGCGCTGAAGACCTCTTTCCAAACGCTTGCGGAAAGGAGCGGACTCTCTCTGCGGAAGCGATCATCGTGTCGATTCCAGCCGTCGAGAAGGCCGAGCGTCACGTCGAACCAAGATCGCGATGAAGAGAGCTCCCAGACGATGACGAAGCCACCCGGGCGAAGGAGCGATGCGATGTTGCGCATCGAAGCAACGACGTCCCGCGTCGTGTGGACGACATTGGCGGCGACGATGACATCGAAAGTGTGCGCAACGAATCCTTGCGCGAGCGAATCTGCCTCGAGATCGAGCTTCCGATACTGAACCTCTGGGAATGCCGCCAATCGCTTTTTGACCTTGGGTGCAAAGTACATCGACACGTCCGTGTAGGTGTACGCGAACGGAACGTTCGCCGCGTTGCACGTCTCGGATGCGACAGGGACGATGCTCGTCGTCGTGCCGCCGCTTCCCGCACCGATCTCGAGGATGGCGATCTCTCTCTTGGCTTCTCCGCCGAGCTCTTTAATGGTTGCACGAAGCGCTTCCCCGATCGCGCTGTTGAAAAGGCGCGCCGTCTTCGATTCGGAGTAGAGAAAGTCCGTGAGCTCACGCGACCCGTCTGGCAGGTAGAGGTCGAAGGCCGTCACCTCCTCTCGCATGAACTCCACGGCCTCGCGCGCGCACCGCTCGACGAACGCGAGCACGGGAGACGCGTGAGGATGCGCCATTCGCGCGCGTACGAGCATCGCGCCGAGATCCGGCTCTTCGAGTCTCTTCGGCGCACGGAACTAATGCTCTCCGCTCACCTCGAGATCGCCGCTCGTCACGAGCCGGGCCATCCAGCGGTCGAGGACCTTCGCAACGTTCGGTGCCGTGAGGCCGTTCGCCGAAACGATCTCCGCCGATGTCGATTCCGACCCCGGAGACGCAAACGCATGGAGACGAACCAGCGTGTGCGCGATCGCGCCGTTCACGAGGTCGTTCAGCTCTTCACTTTCGATGTCCTCGTCGAGCGCCTCGTCGATGCCGCGCGCGAGAACGGCTTCGGTGGCTTCAAAAAGGGCGGAGAGAGAAGCGCCGGCCATTCCAGGACCATCCTACGCGACGTGTGCTTCGTGGGGGAGCGCGAGCTTCATCCCTTGTTTCTAGGCATTCCGCGACTTCGCGAAGGCGCTTTCGGTACCCCGTCCTTTGTGGCACTCTACGGCCCCCGAATGAGCGTCGACAACCAGCGCTACCGCGTCATCCAAAAGCTCGAAGCGGGCGGTATGGCCGAAGTCTTTCGCGCCGAGAGCGAAGGCCTGCAGGGCTTCAAGAAGCAAGTCGCGATCAAGCGCGTTCTTCCGCACCTCGCCGAGAAGAAGAAGTTCATCTCGATGTTCCTCGACGAGGCGCGCCTTTCCGCGATCCTCTCGCACTCGAACTGCGTTCAAGTTTTCGACATCGGCGTCGGTGACAACACCTACTTCATCGTCATGGAGTTCGTCGACGGCGCGAACCTCAAGGCGATCGTCGAATCGCTGAAGAAACAAGGTCGTGAGATCTCGATCCCCATCGCGGTGATGATCGCCCACGAGATCTGCAAAGGGCTCGCCTACGCGCACGAGCTCCGTGACACGAATGGCGTCGAGCTCGAGATCGTCCACCGCGACATGTCGCCCCCAAACGTGCTCATCACGAAGTTCGGCGAGGTGAAGATCGTGGACTTCGGTCTCGCGAAGGCCAGCTCGCAGCTCGAAAAGTCCGAGCCGGGCATCATCAAGGGCAAGTTCAGCTACCTCTCGCCAGAAGCCGCGCAGGGGACGGATGTCGATGCCCGCACCGACATCTTCGCCGTCGGAATCATCCTTTGGGAGCTCATCACGGGCTCGCGCCTGTTTCTCGGCGAGACCGATTTTCAGACGGTAAAGAAGGTCCAAGAAGCCGTCGTCCCCCCGATGGCGACGTTCAATCGCAAGGTGCAGCCCGAGCTCGACGCGATCGTCGCGAAGTCGCTCGCGCGTGATCCAGAGCAGCGTTACAAGACGGCGCGCGATCTCGGACGCGATCTCGCGACCTATCTCTTCAAGCTCGGTGAGCCCGTCTCCGCGTTCGACCTCGCGAACATCGTCGCGACGACGATGAAAGATCGCTCGCGCGTGCGAGCGCCGCAGGTCTCGATCATCGACAAGCTCATCGAAGAAGCGCTTCTCGAGTTCACTTCTCTCAAAGAAGAAGACAAAGCCGCCGCGGCTGCGCTCAAGAAGGCGACGCCCATTTCGCCGATCGGATCACTTTCCGACTTCGAAGATCCTTCGAAGTGGCTCAACGAGATTCAGCTCGACGCGCCGAAGAGCAACACGTCGCTCGACGCAAACCTCGGCAATCTTTCCGCACTCGAAGACGAGATGCGAACGACGGGCGGACGTCCCATCGTTCAAGGCCACACGCCGCCTGCTCCGATCTCGCAAGCCTCGCGTGACCTCACGAAGTCGCCGCGTCTCACGACCCCGAAGCCGCTCAAAGAAGAAGGACTCGGCAAAGGCGCGATCGCCGGTATTGCGGGAGGCGTGCTCGTCGTCCTCTTCGCGGCGCTGTGGTTTTTGCACGTAATCCCGCACAAATAACCGCTCCAAACCGGAGATGTTTCGTACACGAAACATCTTGTGCAACGCGCTATGCTCTTTTTAGGAGGAGCCAACATGGGACAGCGCGTGAATGTGATCGGCGTCGGGATGGTGAAGTTCCAGAAGCCTGGGGCGAGTGACGAGTACAACGTGATGGCGGCCAACGCGGCAAAGCTCGCGCTGAAGGATGCTGGCGTCGACTACTCCGAGATCGAACAAGCGTACGCGGGCTATGTTTACGGCGATTCGACGTGTGGTCAGCGCGCGGTCTACGACGTCGGCCTGACCGGCATTCCCGTGTTCAACGTGAACAACAACTGTTCGACGGGCTCGACCGCGCTGTACTTGGCGCGCCAAGCGATCGAGGGAGGAGCCGCCGAGTGCGTGCTCGTTCTCGGATTCGAGCAGATGGAAAAGGGTGCCCTCGGAACGAAATACGGTGACCGAACGAACCCACTCGAAATGCATTTTGCGACGATGACGAAAGCGCAGGGACTCAGTGAAGCTCCCTTCGCCGCGCAAATGTTCGGTGGCGCAGGGCGCGAGTACCAGAAGAAGTATGGGACGAAGAAAGAGACCTTCGCGAAGATCTCCGAAAAGGCGCGAAGACACGCCAGCCAAAATCCCTACGCGCTCTTCAACGAGCGCCTCAGCGTCGAGCAAGTGCTCGCTTCACCCGAAGTGTTCGACCCGCTCACGCGCTTTCAGTGCTGTCCGCCCACGTGTGGCGCCGCCGCTGCCGTTCTTTGTTCGGAAGCATTCGCCAAGAAGAAGGGGATCACGAATTCGGTGTATATTGCAGGTCAAGCGATGACGACGGACTACGCTTCGAGCTTCGGCGACAGCATGATCAAGATGGTCGGGTTCGACCTCACGAAGAAAGCGGCCGACAAAGTCTACGCGCAAGCCGGTCTCGGCCCGAACGACGTCGACGTCGTGGAGCTTCATGACTGCTTCACGGCGAACGAAATTCTCACGTACGAGGGGCTCGGCCTGGCGAAAGAAGGCGAAGCGGAGAAGCTCATCGAAGACGGCGACAACACGTACGGCGGCAAGTGGGTGACGAATCCATCGGGCGGCCTGCTCTCGAAAGGGCATCCCCTCGGCGCCACGGGCGTCGCGCAGTGCACCGAGCTCGTGTGGCACCTGCGCGGTCAGGCAGAAGCGCGGCAAGTCGAAGGCGCCAACGTCGCGCTCCAGCACAATTTGGGTCTCGGCGGAGCGTGTGTCGTGACGATGTACCGAAGGGACTGAGAGAGTAAGATGCAACCAAGGAAGTCATCGAAATCGGCAGCATTGAGCCACTGAATCGGAGGATTCGCGCAGATGTCACCGCTTCTCACCAAGCTTCGCTACAAACCCGGTATGCGCGTGTGCGTCCTCGACGCGCCGAAAGATTTCGCGAAAGAGGTCGGAACACTGCCGAGCACCATCGAACGCGCGAGCACGTTGAAGGGGAAGTTCGATCTCGTTCACGCGTTCGTGACCAAGAAGTCCGAAGTGAATCGCAGCGTCGGAAAGTTCAAGAAGGCGCTCGGTCCTGGCGGCATTCTTTGGCTCTCGTATCCAAAAGGCGATGCCGAAAAAACGGATCTAAAGCGCGACATGCTTCGCGAGCTCTTGGCAGAATCGGGACTCGAGAGTGTTGCGCAAGTGGCGATCGACGAGACGTGGTCGGCGATGCGGTTCAAAGTCGTTTCGGAGTGAGGGCTTCCGACGATCATTGAAAAGTCGGAGGTTGCCTCCGAAACTTCAAGGACAGCGTGACGGCAGCCTCACGGCGACTTCCGAAAGCCTGGAACGACACCATGGACGAAAGCCGATCCAACACCTCACCTGCACATCGACGCCAGCCGTAAATTCGAGCAATTTCAATGTGGCCGATGTTTTGCAGACATTTGCCTACATGCCTCGTTTCTTTGCTCCTTTTTGCGCCCTCGCGGCGGTCTCGCTCCTCGCGTGCGCGCCCGACGAAGGCGCGTCGATCGACGAGGACCAGGGCGCTATTTCGTTTCACGGCGCCTCGAATGCCGTCGACAGCACGATGCCGGATGTCGACGCGATCGGTTACGACATCGCGCTCACGATCGATCCGAAGACGCGTGCGACGTTCACGGCGACCGTCGTTGGACAGTTCGTGGCGACGCGTGCGCTGACGTCGCTCGAGCTCGACCTCGAAGGCAACGAAGTAAAAGAAGTTTTCGTGAACGACGCCAAGGCCGCCTTCGCGCGCCGCGGCGACAAGCTCGTCGTGACGACCGGTAGCAAGAACAAGGGCACGGGTTTCTCCGTCAAGGTCACGTACAGCGGCAAGCTCTACGCCGCGGATGGCGCAAACCCCAACGACTTCACGGGCTACGGCGGCTTGATGACGCGCAAATCGAATGCCGTTGGGCACTCGATCATCTCGAGCCTCAACTGGCCATACAAGGCGCGTCGTTGGCTTCCGCTTCGTGATCACCCCCGCGATGGCGCGATGATGACGATGACCCTCACGTTTCCGCGCGAGCTCACCGTGCTCGCGAACGGCGTGAAGAAGAGCGAGCTCGACAACAAAGACGGTACGAAGACGTGGACGTACGAAGCGCTCACGCCGATGCCCACCTACGACTTTCATCTCGCGGCGTACGATGGTTGGGTCGAGACGAAAGAGACGAGCGCCAGCACGCTCGTTCACGGCTACAGCTACAAAGAACACGCGGCGGCGGGCCATGCGATCTACGACGACCTTCCGCAGGCGCTCTCGTTCTACTCGGGCGCCATCGGTAGTTTTCGCTTCGGTAAAGAAGTGCGCTTTCTCGAAGAGCCGATTTTCGGCGGCGGAATGGAGCACGCGGGCATCGTCAGCATCGACGAGACGCTCTTCGAATCGAACGATGCGGCAAGGGTTGCCGAGTCACGCGAAGTCGTCTTCCACGAGCTCGCGCATCACTGGAGCGGCAACCTCGCGCGCATCGCGACCTGGAACGACTTCTGGCTCAGCGAAGGATTCACCGACTACTTCACGGGACGCGCGCTCGAGGCCGTCGATGGAGAAGCGGCGGGCCTCGCGTATTGGAAGAAGGTCAAAGCGTCGGCGCTCTCGGCCGAACAGAGCTCGAGGCATGCGCTCCGTCCCGACGGCGACGAAGTCGACGTGCTCGATATCTTCGACGGCATCTCTTACAAGAAGGGCGCGTTCGTGATGCGCGTTCTCGAAAAGAAGATCGGCCGAGACAAGTTCACCGCGTTTCTTCGTGGATGGTTCGATCGCCACGCTTTCAAAGCCGTGACGACGGAAGACTTCAAAAAAGAGCTCGAAGGCGCGAGCGGTGAAGACCTCGAGACATTCTTCGATTCCTTCGTCTACGAAGCCGGCGCACCTACCGCCAGCGTGTCGATGTCGCCCAAGAAGGCGGGAGCGACGGTCACCGTGAACACGCTCGGTTCGCACGTCAAATGCGCCTACGACCTCGAGCTTCAATTTACTGGTGCAGGGCGCGAGAAGAAGATCGTCGTTTCGGTCACTCCAGACAAGAGCATGCAGACCTTCGACGTCGCCCTCGACTTCACTCCCACGAGTGTGACGGCCGACCCGAACGCTTCCACTTACGGTCGGTTCTCCTCGTACTGAGATCGCTCGCGCGCTAGTGAAGACACCATGAGAAATAGAAGTGCGCTGCACTCTCTACGTCGCAGTTCGTTCTTCTTCGGTGTGGCGATCGCGTTCGCGTGCACTTCTGCCCAGGCAGATGAGTCGCTGGAACCTCAAGAGGTGATTGCGAAGGAACGTCAGAAGGCCTTCAGACACTTTGCGGTCACTTTGAACCCCGTCAGCGTCGGGGTCGGACGTTTCGGCGCGAACTTCGAATTTCTTCCGGTGAAGCACCACGCGATCATCGTGAACCCCTTCATCCAGCGCATCACGCCAGATAGCGCAGGAATCAAAACCAAGTACTCGAACTACGGCGGCGAGCTCGGCTATCGCTTCTACAGCGACGATCGCGGCGCTGGGGGACTCTTCCTCGGCCCCTTCATCACCTACTTCTCTTCATCCGCGACCACGACGACGGCGGGGACGACGAAGAAGGCTTCCTTCGATGGTTTCGGTGGCGGCGTCGACGTCGGGGTTCAGCACCTGTTCGACGTGGGGCTTTCTTTGGGGCTCGGCTTTGGATTCCAATGGCTCAAGAGTGAACCCCCGAAAGAAGCGCAGACGCTTGCGACCGTGAAGTTCGACGGCGTCCGCCCGCGATTTCTCGCTACGGCTGGCTGGGCGTTTTGACGGGCGTCTTGTAGTCTCTACGAATGACGAAACGCCCCATTCTCTTCGCATTCGCAGCTCTCTTCGGAGTCTTCATCGCCTGTAGCGACGACGAAACATCGGAGCGTGTCGTCAAAGGAGACGCGGCTGTCGATGCAAAGGGCGACCGGTCGACTGAAGGCACGGACAGCGCGACGGAAGACGCCGGCGAAGATGAAGAGACCGACTCGGCGACTCCCGTGAAGGACACGGGACCCGACGTGCAAGGATGCGTCACCGGCAAGTGTCAGTCGAAGGCCGAGTGTTGTTTGGCGAAGACCACGGCGGGCACGTCGAAAGATTGCACGGGAGCCACGCCCGTCTTCTGCTGCATCCCCACGAATTCGAAGACGACCGGCGGCGGCGGCGCGTGCTGCTCCGGTAACGCGAAGTACAACGGCAGCGAGCTGCTCTGTTCGCCGTGAGGAAGCAGGCCCCTTGAGGGCGCAGGCTCATTGAAAGCAGCACGTTAGGGCCTCGAATTCGAGGCCCTTCGAGCCTGATGGCGCTATTTTTTGTTACGGAGATCGTCGAGCTCTTCTTCGAGCCGACGCACGGTGCGACGCAGATCTTTCATCTCGTCTTCGGTCGCGAGCGCCATCGCCTTTGCGATCTTCTCGGCCGAGTCTTGCGCGAAGCTCTGCGCACGCCCGGGGACGCTGACGGCCGTCATGATGGCCTTCATCACGCGCTCGTCTTGCATCAGCTTGGCGATGCGCGGATCGCTGAGAAGCTTTCCGCCTTGTTCGAGCAACGCCTTTTTGAATGAAGCCATTCGTTATTCCTTCGAGTCGCCGCGAGCGAAGATCGACGCGACGTAGTTGAGCACGTCGGTCGCGCTGACTTCGTTGTAGCCGAAGTTCTTGATGAGGCGCGACTTGATGATGTCGATCTTCTCCTGCGTGTTCTTGTCGACGACCGCGGAGACGAGCGTGTTGAGCTTGATCGAATCTTTTTGATCTTCGAAAAGCTTCAGCTCGAGCGCACGGCGTAGGCGATCGTTCGTGCTCCAGTTGAACTTCTTGCCGTCGACCGCGAGGGCACCGATGAAGTTCATGATCTCGCGACGGAAGTCTTCTTTGCGGCTATCCGGGATGTCGATCTTCTCTTCGATCGATCGCATCAAACGCTCGTCGGGCTCTTCGTCTTGTCCCGTGTAGCGATTTTTCACGCGCTCTTTGAGCGTGTAGGCCTTGATGTTGTCGATGTAGTTCGCCGCGAGCTTCGCGATGGCGTCTTCGTCGGCGCTGATCGCACGCTGCACTTCGTTCTTCACGACCTCTTCGTATTCGCGCTTCACGAGGCTGATGACCTCGCTGAACTTCTTGCGCTGCTCGTCGTTCGTGATGAGCGAGTGATGGCGTAGCCCTTTTTCGAGCTCGTTCATCACCATGAACGGGTTGATCGTCCCTTCGCCGTCGTCATTGACGAGGGCGTTCGAGATCTTGTCCTGCACGTAGCGCGGTGAGATGCCTTCCATGCCTTCACGCTTCGACTCCTTGCGGAGCTCTTTCACGGTGTCTTGCGTGTAACCGGGGAGAGCCTTGCCGTCGTAGAGCTTGAGCTTCTGAAGGAGCGAGAGATTGTGCTTCTTCGGATCTTCGAGACGCGTCATCACGGCCCACATCGCTGCAACTTCGAGCGTGTGCGGGGCGATGTGCTTGCCCTTGATCTTCTCTTTGTTGAAGTCCTTCTCGTAGATCTTCACTTCTTCCGACACCTTCGTGATGTACGGGATGTCGATCTTGATCGTGCGGTCACGGAGGGCTTCCATGAACTCGTTGTTGATGAGCTTCTTGTATTCGGCCTCGTTCGTGTGACCGAGAATGAGCTCGTCGATGTCCGTCTGGGCGAACTTCTTCGGCTTGATGCGGTGCTCTTGTGAAGCGCCGAGAAGGTCGTAGAGGAACGCGACGTCGAGCTTCAAGACTTCGATGAACTCGACCATGCCGCGATTGGCAATGTTGAACTCGCCGTCGAAGTTGAAGGCGCGCGGATCGGAGTCGGACCCGTACTCGGCGATCTTGCGGTAGTTGATGTCGCCCGTGAGCTCCGTCGAGTCCTGGTTCTTCTCGTCCTTGGGCTGGAACGTGCCGATGCCGATGCGGTCTTTTTCGGAGAGTACGAGACGGCGCACGCGAATGTGCTTCTCGACGACTTTTCCCCAGTCGCCTTTGTACATCGTCATCAAGCCCTTGAAGATGAACCGGCTCGCGGGATCGAGATCGCCTTCGACCTTCACCTTGTAGTTGTCGTTCGAGAGACCGAGCTCGTCGATCGCCTTCTTTCGCCACTCTTGCGGAATCACGCGCAGTGGCTCTTCGTTCATCGGGCTCGGGAAGCGATCGGAGTCTTTGCCGGCGAGGCCCGTGTCGCCCAAGTTCACCCAATCGAACGAATAGAGCGCGCCTTCGGTCGTGCGCGAGTACCGCTCGAGACCTTGCTTCAAGAGCCGCGCAATCGTGCTCTTCGACGAGCCGACGGGGCCATGAAGAAGAATCACGCGCTTTTCGGGACCGTAGCCTTCGGAGGCCGCGCGGAGCACGTGAACGAGGCGCATCAACGGAATGTCGAGACCGAAGATCGCGTTGCCTTCGCCTTCGTCGTCTTTGAAGAAGTTGTAGCGCGTCAGCTTCTTCTTGTTGTCGATGTACTCTTCGGTGCCGTACGAGATGATCATGTCGTACGCGCGCTGATAAGCGTTCCGCGTGACTTCAGGACGCTTGCGCACGAGGTCGAGGTACTCCTCGAAGCTGCCGTCCCAGGTGAGCTCTTGGTAGAGCTTGAGATCCTGCAACTTCGCAATGCGATCGGTCATGCCGGCCATGCGTATCTCCTCGAAGGTTCGAAGCTCGTCTCCGAAACGAGCGGTCTCTTCGAGGCTATCACGCATCCTCGGTCGGATCACAATCTCGGCCGTGCGGGACCCGCCGAAGAAGGGCTCTTGTGCCCTGTTTTGTAGCGTCAAACCGTTTTCACACGCGCTCTTCGCGCATCAACCGAACTACTGGCGCACTTCCGCCTCCGTCTCCGCGAGCGGAAGGGCGCGTCGCCTGAAGCATGACGTCATCGTAGTTGTCGACGACTGGCGCCGTTCCCGCGCCCGCCACGCCGGCGTCGATCACTTGCACGACGTTCCCGTGACGAACGAGGCCTAGCGCCGAGGCTTCGTGAAGCAAGCGCGCGCGCATCTCGGGACGCGTCTTCACCTCGGGGTGAGAAGCTTCACCGCGACCTTGCGACGCATATAGCGATGCTCCGCCTCGTAGATCGCGCACATCTGACCGCGACCGATCTCACGCGTGAGATTGAAGCGCGACGAGATCTCCGCGGGTGGCGAACGTAGGCGCCGAAGCCGATCTCGAGAGCGGAGAATCGCCGGGAACCCAATCGATGCGTACGGTGCGTGAAGGGTGCATGTGCGTCGTCGTGTGCGGCATGGTCGAGTCCCCTTCGATGACGCATGATGCGGGTGTTGCGGAAGTTGGCGAGGCGTCGAGGAAGACGGCGTAAAGCGATCGCGCTTGCACCGTTCCTCGGAGGCCCCGCCGTTCTTCGATGCATCGGGCGTACCGAAAGCGTGTGCAGTCGAAAACCCTCGTCATTCCTCGGCGCGCATCGCAAGTCCCGCGCAGTGAGGTCAGCCGCGACCCAGGCAAAGCCGTGCACGTCCTTGGTCATCCTTGACCCGGGCGCGCGTTCGAAGCGGTTTTTGCGGTCGTTTTCGACTCGGCTCGTTGAACGCGCGCTCGACGAAGCTCGAGTCGCTCATCACGCCTCGAGTGCGCCGAGGTGCGACGTCAGTCGACCGACGAGCGCGAACGCTTTCTTCGGAGCACCCGACGGAAGTTCGATCGATCGAGTCCGGCGAGGCGCGCCGCCTCGGAGAGATTCCCTTCGGCGCGGGCGATCAACGTTTCGGCGTAGCGCTCGTCGAAGTCGCCGAGGAGCTTCTTCTTCGCTTCGGCATAGGGCAAGTCGAGGAAGGCATCCCAATTCGATGCCGCGACGAGCCCTTGCGATTCAGCGGTCGCAATTTTGCGAGCGCTGTCGCGAGACGGGTCCTCTGCGGAAATGGGCTCGACCGAAGTGAGATGCGGAGCGTTTCCGTCGCCCACGGGCAGAAGATCGC
>JAHFDV010000445.1 GCA_023248815.1 Myxococcales bacterium | reverse complement strand
TCTACACCTCGAGAAAGTAGTCGCGACGACGCGCGCGCAGCTCGTGATCGGCGGCGCGCTCGTCGCGTACGCCCTCGCGCCCGGACACGCCAAACAATGGTGCGCCGTCTTCGCAACGCTCGGCGCGACGTTCCTCACGCTCACGGAGCGGTGTCCCTTCTATTGGCACGGCGCGATCCTCCTCGCGGCGCCGCTTCTCGTCGGCGCAGAACGTGACCGGCCCTCCCCCTGGCGCGCGTTCTCCTTACGGATCGCCGGGATCGGACTTTTTTTGTGGCTGAGGCCCGTCGTTTGGAACGATCCTGCGGACTTCATCGTGCGCGAACTCATTAGGTCGACTATTCGATGAGCTTGCTCTCCTCCCTTCGGTCGCCGTTGGCCGCCATCACCGCCGCACTCCTCGCGCTGGGAGCTGCACTCGTCGTGGCACGTGCGGTTTCCTCGATGTCACGAGTGGACGAAGTGCGTGCCGAGCACCGGGACTTCGTGAGCGAGGAGGACGTCTCGACGTGGGCGACCTTCGAGAATCGCGAACAGCTCGCCTTGCTCCCGCGCGAGCCCAAAGAGGCTGGACTGCGACTCGGTTCCAAGAGCGATCAGCGCGTCGTTTTCCAAGCGAAGCCACGGCGCGCTACGCGCTCCCTCACGGCGGTGCTGCGCTTCTCGGGCGCGACGGACGGAATCGAGGTCGGGCTCGGAATCCGCGCGAAGGGCGCGCGCCGGGACGAACGCACCGAGACGAGAGCGCGCTTCGAAGGTGGAAAGGCGCTCTGTGTACGCGAGTCGGATACGAACGACCGCGACACGCGAAGCGTCGCAACGCGTGACCTCCCGTGCGTGACGACGGACGAAGGAATGCACGAGCTCGCCCTCTTCGTCTTTGTCGACGAGGACACGATCACGGGTTCCTTCGACGGCGAGCCGCTCCAACCGGAGCTGATTCATTGGTCGTCGGCTACGCCGCTCGCCCCCTTCGTCACCGTGCGGTCGAAGAATCCTTCTGCCGTCGTCACCCTTCACTCGCTCGACATCGGAACCTCGAACGAGGAGTACGTCGCTGGGTTCGACGAGACCTTTCGCGAGCCACAGCTTCTCTCGGCGCGCTGGCTCATTCTCGCAGCCGATCCGTGGATCATCGATTCGCAAGTCGCTACCGGAAAGGGCGCCTTCGAGATCAAGGCCGCCCCTCGTCACCTGCGCTCCCTCCAACCCGCGACCACCCTGCGCTCGCGCCCCTTCCCTCTTCGTAAGGTGGAGGTCGGTGGAGACTTCGACATCGCCGAGCTCGAAGAGAGCGCCAACTTCGTTCGCATCGTCGGGGACAGCTACTGGCAGCCACGACGATTCGACGTCGGCGTGCTCGATGTCGATGGTGTCGTACGCGGATACTGCGCCGGGGCTTGGGACCACGCAGCTCAGGTCGACATCGCCAAGGGCGACCCCATCGCGACGACTCCACACGATGTCGGCAAGGTGAGCGTTCGCATCGGCTACGACCCGAAAACGAAGCTGGGCACTGGCTACGTCAACGGCAAGCTCATCTGCTCGCACGAAATCGATCTACCTCCGTTCGTGAATGCGAGCCTCGAGCTCGGTGGAAACCTTCATTCGGAAAAAGCGCGGCTTCACCTTCGCGTAACGCAAGCTTGGTTCCATCCGTGACGTCCGCCTCTCTCGGCGCAAGGGCTCCGAATCGATCGGGCCTTCTTTTGCCGCGTCTTTCGGATCGCCAGTTCGTTGCACTCGTCTCGTTCGTCTGGTTCGCGCTCGCGGCGTTCCCGCTGCTTCTCGTGGAGATTCCGCCTCTCCAGGACCTGCCGAATCATCTGGCGACGATTTCGGTGCTGAGGCACCCCGAGCTCTACCCGGAGTTCACCTCCAACGGCTTTGCGAAGACGAACAGCGCCTTCTTCCTTTGGCTCTACGCGCTCGCGCCGAAGGTCGGCATGGGGATCGCAACGAAAGTCTTCGTCGCTGGGCTCGTGGGACTCAACGCCTTCGTCTTCTCTTCACGCGTTTTCGCGCATACGCGTCGTCGCTCGGCCGTCGTCCTGGGAGCGCTCTTCGCATTCCCGCTCGCCCACAACTGGTTCGTCTCCGCGGGCATGCTCGACTTCGCGCTGTCGGTGCCGCTCGCCTTCATTCTTCTCGGGCTCGTCGATGCGCAGGGCAAGGTCGAGACGACGACTGACCAATCGGGGTCGCTTCGCGGCGTGCTCATGGCAGTCGTCGCGCTCCTCACTTGGTACGCGCACTCGATGGGACTCCTCATCGCAGGCCTGCTCGTCGCCTTTCACTGGCTCGTCGGGGAAACGTGGCGCGGAAGGCGCGGACAGGGATTTCGACTCACGTTGCTCCCCCTCGCTCCGGCGGGCCTCCTCGTGGCGCTCTCGATCCTCTCCCAAGTGCGCAGCTTGGCGATGGATCCCGCGATGTCTCCGCCGCGGTTCTCTGCGGTTTGGGAGGTGCTCTACAATTTCTGGGCGCAGACGTTCTGGAGCTTCACGAAGCTCAGCATTCTCTCGGTCGTCCCCTGTGCTTCGCTCGTCGTCTGCGCCCTCTTTTACGGGAGGGCAGAGTCCGCGGCGCTTCGGCGCAGCGTGTTCGCATCTTCGGGGCTCATCGCTCTCGTCGCGATCGCTTCCGTTTGCCCATTCGTTTACGACAACTGGTTCCACGTCAACACGCGGTTCTTTCTGTTCATCGCGTTCGCGCTGCTTCTCCGCCTTCCGCGATCGATCCCGAAGTGGCTCACGGGCGCTCTCGTCGTCTCGGCGCTCTCCGTTTCGGTCGGCAATGCGGTCGACTACGTGCGGCTCGCGCGGGAGCAGACGGAGTTCGACAACGCCATCCCGAAGGTCGCCGAGGGTGCGCGACTTCTTCCGCTCGTCTTCAAGACGAAAGAAGTCAGCGAGAACACACGCAATCTCATTCACGCCTGGGGGGACTACGTCGTCGCGAAGCACACGTCGGCGCCGCTTCTTTTCGCGCATTCTCGGTCATTTCCCGTGACCTACGCAGCTCTTCCGCCGGCGCGCTTCAACCACCTCGTGCTCGAGAGCACGGCTGCGCGGCTTCGCTCGTCGAAGGAGCTCTGTGACCTTCTCGTCGATCGGCGCTCCTTCGTGGCGACCGACTGCCGCGCCACGTACGACCAGCTCTGGAAAGAGTTCTGGGCCGACGCCGCCCCGCGCTTCGATCACGTCCTCACGTGGGATGCGAGCGAAGAGGCGCTCGCAAACATTCCGCGAGCCTATCGACTCGTTCACGAAGAAGGGCGAACGCGCCTCTACGTGCGCGCGGAGCCTTGAGCCTGCTCAGGGCGCGTCGGGCTTCTGGGCTGCGTTCTCTTCGGGTTTCTTCGCCTCGGCTTCGGGGCTCGCTGCTTCTTTCGAGACCGAAGCATCCGTACTCGCAGAGCCGGCAGGGCTCGTCGTGCTCGCTGCGTCCTTCGGAAGGATCTCTTTGCTGAGCGCATCGACCACCCGGCCGATCGCCTTTCCGACCTCCTGAACGCCTTCGGTCACGCCCTTCTCGAGATCTTTCGTCGGGAGGCGCTCGATGGTGGACTTCGCCGCGCGAAAAAGGAGACCCAGCCCTTCACGGACATCGTCGATCGGATCGGACTTCTTCGATCCTTCTTGAGTGGTCGTGTTCGCGCTGTCCTTCTTCTCGTCGGTCATGGGCCAAAGCATGGGTTCGATCACGTGAGTTGTCGAGTGGGTTCGTGCTAGTTAGAGAGCATGCGAATCCGCACCATGCTCATTGCTGCGCCTGCTCTGCTCACGTTGATCCTCGCGATCGCTTGCACGAAAGACGGAGCACAAGAAGGTGCCGTCGATCCGCAGAAGGCCGCGAACACGAGCTCGGTGGCTTCGTCGCAGATCGCTCCGCCGTCCGGCGGCGTTGAAGTCGACGCGGGCCTCGGATGCGGCTGCAAGCTCTGCGCTCCAGTCGTCAGCAACGACTCCTGCGACAAGGATGACGACTGCGTCCCCGAGAGCGGCTGCCATGCGCACGCTTGCGTCGCGAAGGCGAATGCAAAGCCGACGGATCCGAAGCTCAATTGCACGATGGTGCTCGACTGTCACTCGGCCGACGCCAACAAGTGCGGCTGCGTGAATCACAAGTGCGCGCTCGGCGTAGCGCGCTAGAGCGACGAATTACGGGAAGTTCTCACGCTCGATGACGCGAGTGTAAGGTCACGCTTCCTCGCGCGTTTTCTTCTCAACAGGAGGAAAACGAATGATCGCTCGGTATCAAACTCTCGCGGCTCTCTCGATCTTGGCGGTGGCGTGCGGTGGCGGTTCGCGGATGCCCCAGGTAGCGCAGTCCATCAACGCAAGCCCTGCGCGCGAGGAGCTCAGCGCGCCTACGTCTGCAAGCGTCGCCAACACGGAGCAGTACGCGGACTACGGCGTGAACCCTTTCGTCTCGACGGAAAAAGATCACCTCTCGACCTTTGCAATCGACGTCGACACCGCGAGCTACGCCATCGCGCGCCGCAAGATCATGGAGGGCAACCTCCCGCCGACGCGCGCCGTGCGTCTCGAAGAGTTCGTCAACTCGTTCGACTACGGATACGCATCTCCCAAGCAGGGCCCGTTCGCCGTTCACATCGCTGGTGCGCCATCGCCGTTCACGCCGGGTCATCAGCTCGTACGTGTCGGCCTCCAAGCGAAGCGCCTCACGAAAGAAGCGCGCAAGCCCGTTCACCTGGTCTACTTGGTCGACGTCAGCGGGTCGATGAGCTCGCCGGACAAGTTGCCGCTCGCGCAAAAGAGTCTCCGGCTTCTCACGAACTCTCTTCGTGAAGGCGACACCGTGGCGCTCACGACCTACGCGGGCTCCGTGCGCGAAGTCTTGCCGCCGACGGGCATCGAACAGAAAGGGCGCATCCTCTCGGCCATCGGTGACCTCACTTCGTCTGGTTCGACCGGAATGGCGAGCGGCATCGAGCTCGCCTACAAGCTCGCCGAGCGCACGTTCGTCTCCGAGCACGTGAATCACGTCGTCGTGCTCTCGGATGGCGATGCGAACGTCGGTCCTTCGAGCCACGAAGAGATCTTGAAGATCATCGCCAAGCACAAAGAGAAAGGCATCACGCTCTCGACCGTCGGCTTCGGTGAGGGGAACTACAAGGATACGATGATGGAGCAGCTCGCCGACAAAGGCGACGGCAACTACTCGTACATCGACTCGGAAAACGAAGCGCG
>JAHFDV010000444.1 GCA_023248815.1 Myxococcales bacterium | reverse complement strand
ATCGAATTCACGCGATCTATCGCAAGAGCTCTCCGTCGAACTCCCTTCTCGTGACCGAGCGCTGCGACAACTTTTGCCTCATGTGCTCGCAGCCGCCGAAGAGCGCAGACGATTCATGGCTCGTCGACGAGCTCTTTCAAATGATTCCCCTCATGTCGCGAGAGACAGTCGCGCTCGGAATCACAGGCGGCGAACCGGCCCTTCTCGGACGGCGACTCCCTGACCTCATTGGAGCACTGGAGACGCATCTTCCGCGCACGGCCGTTCATGTGCTCTCGAACGGTCGAGCATTTGCTGATCCGGAACGTGCGCGTGAGGTTGCGGCCGTCGCTCATCACGATCTCATGATCGGTATCCCGGTCTATTCCGATCTTGCGGAAGAACACGATTACGTCGTGCAGGCACGCGGTGCGTACACCGAAACCATCAAGGGAATCATCCATCTCAAACGCCACAAGGTTCGCGTGGAGATTCGCTGCGTAATCCACGCGGAGACGTATCGTCGACTGCCTGAACTCGCCGAGTTCATCTCGCGCAACCTGCGCTTCGTCGATCACGTCGCGCTGATGGGTCTCGAGCTGATGGGGTTCGCGAAGACGAATGTGCAGCAGCTTTGGATCGATCCTGCGGACTATCAGACGGAGCTCGTTCGCGCGGTCGATACGCTGCGCCGCGCTGGAATGAAAGTGTCCGTCTACAACCATCAGCTCTGTGTGCTCGATCCGCGCATTCACGACGTGCAGCAGAAGAGCATTTCCGACTGGAAGAACACCTACTTCGAAGAGTGCGACGGATGCGCGCGTCTCGACGAGTGCGGCGGGTTCTTCGCGTCGTCCTCGCTTCGCCGAAGTCGAGCCCTCCGACGATTCGCGCCAGCACCACCCCTGTCCGTGACGAATGACCCGAGCCCCCAAGAGATCGATACCCCATGAGTGATCTTCCATCGCGCAAGTTTCTCCTTCCGCTCAGCGCCGCGATCGCGGCGGCCCTCGCAGGATCGGTCCCCTCGGGTTACTTCATTCGCGACGCTGCCGCACAAACGGTCAAGCGTCCCGAAGACGACGACTCCGATTCCCCTCTTTTGATCGAACCTCCATCGCTCGACTCGCACGATCTTTTGGCGCATCGGTCTCATCGATCGCACAGCTCGCATCGCTCACATTCGAGCCACTACTCCGGCACGAGTGGCGGCTGGAGCGGAGGCGGCGGTGGCGGTGACTCGGACGATTCAAGCGGATCGACCACGACTCCGCAAATTCGAGCCCTCGTCGACACACCGAAGCCTGCTCCGCCGAAGCCTGCGTCGGTCTCGTTCGTCGCCTTCCCTGGCGGACGGATCACCGTCGATGGTGTGGCCAAAGGGACCGATGCGACCAGCACCCTCATGATTCAACCGGGTACGCATCAGATCCACGTCGAGAACCGCTTTCTTGGCGGTCGTGATGCGACCGTGCAGATCTCGGAAGGACAAACAGGGAGCGTCAAAGTCGAATGGTGACGGAGGGTCCTTCGCTTCATTGCCGACACTGCAGTGCACAAGGGGCGGCCCCGGGTCGTTGCAGTTTCTGCGGCGTAGAGAATGAGGTGACGATCGATGGTTTGCGCACGCGCAAATCGATTCAAGACGCGGTTCATGGTTGGGCGCAATCGATCGCGGGCGCTCCCAAAGCGCTCGAGCGCACCATCACCGCCGTAGCCGTAAGGGACGAAATCGTTCAACGACTCGCGACCGAGGTTCGTCGACGAGACATCCGCGTCTGTCGACGTCCGGCGACGCAAGGGCGGCGATCGCCTGCGCCGCTCGATCCGTCGCGCGTGGACCCTTTCGCCGTGACCATTCCGGAGCTCGCGGCTCGCAGCGAATACATCGCGGAATGCGATACTTGCCAGGGGCTAGGATCGTGCGCTTGCGAGATCTGCCGCGGAACCGGCGCTGCGCCGTGCAGCTCGTGCAACGGCTCGGGGCGCGAGTATTCCGATCATTCCAAGCGAATGATCAATTGCAAGGCGTGTCGAGGTAAGGCCACGCAGGGTTGTTCCGCGTGTCTGCGCAGCGGCAAGACATCTTGTCAGGCGTGCGCGACGACGGGCTCGCAAGTCGTCTGGCTTACGTTCGATCAGACATCTCGTTGGGTGGTCACATTTTCGCACGAGACGCCGATCGTGACCGCGCACCAACAGCTCCTCGAGGGTCGCTTTCTCGCGGAAGCCGACCTTGAGGCCTTTACGGTTCTCGGCGTCACGAGCGAATCAGGGCCGATGCCGCCCGACCGCTATCGCGACTCGAGCGAACTTCTGCGGCACACGCTCGCCACGATCGACGGACGCATCGAGCGAATCGCGAACCAGCAGATCGTTCAATTCGGAGCGGTGCGACGCGACGTCTCGTATGAGATGGCCGGGAGGCTTGGAACCATTGTTCTGTCGGGCAACGCTCTTGTCGGCGCGGTGACTCGCGCAGCGGTCGCTCCTATTCGTCAACGACGCAACCTCTGGATCGGCAGCGCAGCTGGAGTGGCACTCGCCTCGTGGTTGTTGGCCGGTCACTTCAAGGGAGAGAGCGCCTACTTCACGGTAGTAAATTCGCGGCTCACGTTGCTCTGGCTCGTCACGCTCGCATTCGCAATTCCAGCGATCGGGGCGGGTATCCGCGCCGTGCGACCAAAGTTCAAGTTTGGATTCTTTTCGCCCACGGAAAAAGTCAGCGGTGGGTGTGCGGCGGTGTTCGGAATCTTGATGATTGCGACTGGTGCCTTTGGTCAGCCAAGCATCCGAGGCGCAGAGAAAGCCCTGGCGGCTCAAGACACAAAGCACGCACGAGAAATCATCAACGGGATGAAAGAGCGAGGCACGCTCGGCCCGGAAGGTCTCGACGCCGAGGACTCGGTTGCGATCGCCGAGGCAGTAACTCTCCCTGTCGAGGAAAGGGTAACGAGGCTCGACGCCGTCGCAGCTCGCGGCGGCAAGCACGCGACCGAAGCGCGCGCCTCGGCGAGGCAAGTACGCTTGGAAGCATTGCGCACTGCCCTTGCGAATAGGGACGGCGCAACGGTCGTCGCGCTCACGGATCACTGGTTCAAGGGAGTGTGGTCGAGCGACGATGAGGTACGAGCACTCCGCGCGAGCGCACACGATGTTGCCTTCGCCTCGTGCAAAGACGAGCCGTGTCGACTGCAAGCGGCGCAGCTGGCCCAACGTGCGCTCGGCAGTGAGGAGCGAAAGCAACGAACGGAAGATGCGCGTTCGAAGCTCATGCTTTCGTTGGTCACGACCGAACCCGCAGTGAAGGACAAGTTGCAGCGATTGAAATACTTGCGTGAATTGGAGACCATCGCTGCACAAACGATTTCGATTGGTGACGCAGACGCCGAACTCGCACAACGGGCCACCGCGGCGCGCGACTGGGCTCATCGCGAGCGCGCGAAAGTTCCTCTCGTGGGATCGTCGCTTGCGATCGTCGAGGAGCTCTTGGGCCAGGCGGCGCAAACGGCCGGAAAGATCGCAAGCGTATCGCTCGGTCAGACGGTCGCTTACCTGAGTCTGGGTGAGGACAAGACCTGTCGCGGGGTTTACGCGACCGGAGCGACCGCGTTCTCACGCGCGTTTGATTCGGGAACGTGGAGTGCGGATCACTTGTTGTCGCAAGCCGTGGGGCAGACGACAAAGGTAAAGGCGCCGACGCCGGAGGGCGCGGTGACGTCGAGGTGGTACGAAGTTTCGACGCAAGTCGTGGCGCGGTTCAACGCGGGGAAGCTCGTGGAGCTGCGGATTGGGGATGCGACACCGTGAAGGTGATGTCGCGCGAGATGATCGTGGATGCTGAGCGCTTTCTTCAATACGGGTCTCGATCGAACCAACAATTAGTCTGCACACCGGCGAGTGGCGGCGTAACCGTTGCAGTCGTCGGGATGTTGTTCGCGCTTGTGCGCGTCAGGCGACGCAGTTCGCGGAGGCGACGAGGATGCTAGAGCAGCTGGAGATCCCGAGCGAGGTGCGCATCCACATCGAGGACTTTATTGGGCGCAACTATCTCGCCGATATCGCTCGGTTGAACGTTTCACTCGCCAAGAAGGGCCGCTCTTCCGCCAACCTTTGCGTCGACATGGTTCCAGTGCCGTACACCGGGAATCCGTTCGGAGTTCCGCGAGAAGGAGGCATCGCCCTCATAGGGATCAACCCAAGATGGCCAAAGGGTGGATGGGCGTCACACCACGGCATCAATGAGCACATGCCGCTCCGCAACTGTGTCGAGAGGTATCGAAATGGCGATCCGGAGGCCGCCGCCGAATTCTTGGATCTTCGACACGGATACTTCAACGACGATAGCCGCCTTTACTATGCCCCCTATTTCTCGAAGCTAGGCAATCGACTGCGCGAGCAATGGTTTCCGCAGCTGGGAATGCGCCAAGTGTTCCGAGAGCGGATCATCAAAGCCGACATCCTTCCCTACTTCTCGAATGACGCCGATTCCATCGACACGCGTCGGTTGCTTTCCGCCAACGATGATGACCCAGCGCTTGTGTCCTATCGTCGTGCATTGGCGTCCATTCTTGCCGACCGAAGACCGCGGTGGATCCAGTGCAACGGATTCGCCTCGGGTGCGACGCTCGAGAACCTATTCGGCGTTGCTCCGTTCACGGAGCGAATCGTGATCGATGAGCGCGGGCGCAAGTTTAGGCTGCGCGTTGGCCGAGTCAGAATCGGCGACAGCTCTCGATCATCCGAGTATCGCGTCCTGATCCACGGGTTCACCAATTCTAGTAGCGGCCCTCAAGACACTACAGCTTGGCGAGCCATCGCGAATGATTGGCTTAAGTGGCATGAAGATCGAAGTCTGGTGACGTTCGAGTGAACGTCACGCGGTACGCCAGATCGGCTTCGCAAAGATGTCTCGATAGAGACGCCACACCGTCGCATTGGTGAGCGCGACCCACTCCAGGCCCGCGTTCGCGGCGTAGTCGATGGCTTGCTTCACATGGCGATCGTCGAGCTCGGAGCCCGCGGCCTTCACCTCGATGAGCATCGAGAGCTTGTCGTCGATCTTCACCGCGAGATCGCAGTACGTGCCGCGAATGGCGTGCTCGCTCGTGAGCTCCGCGTACTTGTCGTAGCCCATGACCTCCGAGAGGAGATCCTTCGCGAGCGTGACGGTATCGGCCTCGGAAACATCGCGCGCCTTTTGCTGCGCGACGATCGGTACGAGTCGTTTCAAACCTGCGACGAT
>JAHFDV010000003.1 GCA_023248815.1 Myxococcales bacterium | reverse complement strand
TCACCCCATTGTCCGCGCTCCTTCATTTGCTTCGCGTAGCGGTATCGCCATGCGGGTCGCGGATGTTTCACGGTGAGCGCACGACGCCACGCTTCGATCGCGGCGCCGTTCTCGTTCTTCGCTTCGTAGACTTCGGCGAGCGTCGCATAAATCTCGAGCTTCGACGGCCTCAGCTCGAGCGCCTTTTTGACGTCGCGAAGCGCGTCTTCGGTGCGTGATTCTTTCAGTGAAAGCGCACCGCGCTGCCAGAAGGCTTCCGCGAGCGCTGGGTCAATCTCGAGCGCCTTTTCAATTTCTTGGCGAGCGAGGCCGAGCTGCGCAGGCATCGAGTCGTTCGCGGCCATTGCAAGATACACGTGATATTCGGCGTGCGTTTTGTCGAGCTCGACGGCGCGCTTCAGATAACGGAGGGCCTCGGGGACTTTGGTCTCGCCTTGCGCGAGAAGCGCGCGACCGAGGGCGTGATTCACCTGCGCCGAGTCGGGCTTGGTCTCGTAGACCTTGCGAAGGGTCGTGACGGCTTCGTCTGCATGATCGACCGACACATACGCAAAGCCCACGCGAAGCTGCAATTCGAGGTCGTTGGGAGATTTTTCGAGCGCTTGTTTGAACTGTGCGAGCGCTTGCTCGACATCCCCGCTCTCTTCGAAGAGAAGTCCGCGTTCGACGACGAGTCCCGGGAACTCTTTGTCGAGCGCTTCGACCTTCGCGAGCTCCGCTTGCGCTTCCGGGATCTTCTTCATGCGACGGTAAGCCACCGCGAGTCGGAAGTGCGGATTGGGGTCTTGCTGGTCGCGTCCGGCAGCTGCGCGGTAGTGATCGATCGCGACGTCGAGCGCGCCTTGAGCGAGCGCCACGTCACCGAGGGCGCGTTCCATCATCGACGAATCGGGAAGCTTCTTGCGAGCCTCTTCGAGCTTGGCTTGCGCCTCTTTGGCGCACCCGCGCTCGGTGAGAAACCCTGCCAGGCCCGCATAGGGAAGCACGGCGTCGGGATGCTTTGGATTCACGAGGGCGATCGCTTACGCGTACTCTTTTTCGGTCGCTTCTTGATTGCCGAGCGTTTGCTCCGTGCGCGCGAGCCAATAAGAAACGCGCCAATTTTCAGGGTGCTCCGCTTTGGCAGCCGCGAGCTGGGTCTTCGCATCTTGAAGTCGCTCGAGCATCATCTTCGCTTTCGCATTGGCGACGACGACGACGGGATCGGACGCGGCCGTCTGCATCGCGAGATCGAAACGCGCGAGTGCCTCTGCGTAGCGGCCTTCGTTGAAGAAGAGCTCACCGTAACCGAGTAGGGCGCGAATGTTCTGTGGCTCGGCTTTCAGACCGCCATCGAACGCCGCGCGTGCTTCGGTCGCGCGGCCCTTCGCGAGATGGATCCATCCGCGTTCGGCGTAGGCATCCGCGAGGTCATTCAGTGAAACATTCGAGTCGTCGGTGCCGGCCGTCCCCGTTGCGCCTTCGATCACCTTGGCGAGCAATTGCAGCGCGTCTTTTTCGTTTCGGTCGAAGTCCCATAGGGAGCGCGCAGAGAGCGTGCGTGCACCGACGTGATTCGGCGAGAGCTTGAGCGTCGCCTGAATTTCTTTGTTGGCGGGCTCGACGTCTTCGAGGAGCACGTAGGCGCGCGCGAGTCCGAAGTGTGCGCGCGGACCTTCTTCGATCGCAGCGGCCTTGGTGAACGCAGTGACGGCGTCTTGTCCGCTTCTTCGCTGCAGCTCGACTTCACCGCGACCAAGCGCGATCTCGAGCGCGACGGGCTCCGCGGAAGCGCCGTTCGCGGCGGCTTCGAGCGCGGCGACGGCACCCGGGAGATCTTTGTCGAGCGCAGTCTGAAGCGCGCGAGCGACGGGAGCAAAGACGTGCTCTTTTTCCGGCGGGATCTCCTGCATCCAGAGATTCGCACGCGCCGCGCGTTCGGGGACGCGACCAAAGCGAAGCTGCGCGAGGAACTCGGTGAGCGCGGCATACGCAGCGACACCGTGAGCGCGTGGGAGCGCAGCGTGCTCTCGCGCCGCATCTTCCGTCGCCGCCAACGAATCGGAGAAGACGTCGGTCGCGGCTTTCGCGCGCGTCACTCCAACGAGCCGCGTCGCGGCCTGGTCGTACTCTTTTTGATGAATCGTATCGCTGATGAAATTGCGACCGAAAAGACCGTAGGGCGTGAAGTGCAAGCCTGCACCTGCCGCCGCAATGACGACGATGCACGCCGCGAAAATCGCAGGCGCGCGAGAGCGCTTCTTCGGAGGACCCGCGTCGGGTGTGCGCTTTCGTCCGGTCGCCGCCGCCGTGATGCCCGACTGCATGGGCAACGCGAGCTCGGTGCCGTCTTCCGGAGCCGTCGACGTGCCGAGGTCGAGCTCAGCACCGGCGTCGAGTGAGGCCGACTCCTCGGACGACGAGCCTCCGAGATCGACTTCGCCGAATCCTTTTTCTTTTGGCGACGCGTCGGTCGACGGCGCGGGGCCGTGCGCATGAACCGGTTCTGCGTGGTCGTGCGGCGCATCGACATCGGTTGCGCCGAGATCGCGCTCCTTTGCTTCTTTTTGCGTGCGCGCGGGGCCGAGCAAGGCAGCTCCGAATCCATCCATCTCATCCAGGTCGTCGAAGGGCGACCCACCGCCCGCTCCTCCGTCGTGAGCATTCAGCGCGTGGCTCGGAGCCTCGGAGATCGGCGCGCCGAAAGGGTCGCCTTCGTCGACGAGGGATCCGTAGTTGGCCTTCGCCGGCAGCGCATCGGCCACCTTCGGCAGCGTCTGGCCGACGGCCGGAAGCGCGTTGGCGACGGCCGGCAGTGTACCTGCCACTTCAGGAAGGGAATTCGCGACGGCAGGAAGTTGATTGGGGACGCTCGGAAGGTTTTCGCCGAGGGCGGGCAAGTCGATCTCGCCGAACGAGTCGGGACCGCCGAACGGGTCATCCGTGAAAGGATCCGCCGAATCTCCTCCCCGCGCGGGTAGTCCGACTTCCGCGCGCGCCGGAAGGTCCGACGCGTTGGCAGGGAGATCCAGCTCCATCATGTCACGGGCCGCAGGAGCTTGCGGTTCAGGCGCCTTCGGCTTCGGAACGGCGGGAGAGGTCTTTGCGCGCGCCGGCAGATCGCGATCCGAATCGAGCCTCGGTTTCGCTGCGCCCGTCGCCATCGGGGCCTTGGCAGCAGGAAGATCTGCGTCGAGCGGGGGACGCGTCGCAGGAATCTTTGCGGTCGGCTTCGCGGCCGGAAGATCGACATCGAGCGGTCCTGATTTTCCTTCGGATCGCGCCGCGGGAAGATCTTCGAATCCAGATTTCTCGACCTTTCGTGGCGCGGGGGGCGGAGGCTTCGGCGGACTCTTCGGAGCTTCGGGGCGGGTCTTCGGGAGCTCGGGTCGCGTCAGTTTTGCCGCGGCTGCGATGGCAGAGCCTTGCGGTCCCATGCGCGGGAGCTCGGGCGCCGTCTCGCGCTGCGAAGCCGGTTCATCGACGCTCGCAGCAGCCGCGGTTCGAGTCGCAGGACTCGCTCCAGATTGGGCAGCGACACCGACCATCGTCGCTTTACTGCGGTTGGCGCTGGGCGTCCCTTCCTTGGACGGGGCGGTTTCGACGGGGGCGGTCTCGCCGTTCTGTTTGACGACGAAAGAGTGGCCGCACTTCGGGCAGCGCATCTTCAATCCGGCGGGCGGAACGCGTCGCTCGTCCACTTGATAAGGCGCGTGACACGACTCGCAAGCAATGCGCAGCATGGGCTGCCGAGCGTATCACGAACGGTCAGAAGTACGCCCCTTTCTAGGCTAAGGTCGCGCCGTGGAGCACGCACCCAATCGCTCGCCGCACCGCTTGGCGGCGTACGGGTGGATGACCGCGGGCTGCATCCTCTTCGCCTCGATGAACGTGACGGCGCGGTTTGCGACAAGCGGAGTTCCGTGGCCTCTCGTCGCCTGCTCGCGTGCGGTGGTGGGGGCGATGATTGCGTTCGCAGCATCGCGCCTTCGAAAGAAGCCGCTCGCAGGTCTCGGAACTTCGAAGATGTGGGCGCGCAGCATCTTTGGAACGCTGGCGCTCACCTGCACGTTCTTTGCGATTGGATCGAAGTCGCTGCCTCTCGGCGATGCCTGCACCCTCTTCGCGCTGACTCCCGTGCTCATCGCGATCCTCGCGCCACGCATTCTCGGTGAGGCGACGGGTCCCCGCGCATGGTTCTTCGTGCTCCTCTCGACGTTCGGCGTCGTGCTCGTCATGAGGCCGCCCTTTCTCTTCGCACCTGTTTTCGGCGAAGACATACCCCTCGGCGGGCACGGACGAGCTTCATTTCCGGCCCTCGTCGCGATCCTCGCGGCGGTGTTCTCGTCGTTCGCGATGATGATGCTCCGCCGGATTGGACGAGAGGAGAAGCAGCCCTCGGTCGAAGCCATCGTGTTCCACTTCTCGATCACGGGAACGATCTTTCTCGGACTCTTGTCGCTTGCGACCCTACACACGGTTCCTGTGTTCGACCGAAAGAGCGTCTTCGCGATGATGGCGGCAGGAACCTGCGCAGGCTTTGCGCAGCTGGCGATGACGCGCGCTTATGCGCTAGAGACGGCGGCACGCATCGGCGCTTTTTCGAATCTCACGGTGGTCCTCAGCGCCGCGGCATCGATGCTCGTCTTGAGCGAGCGCTTGTCCCTTCATTCAGCTCTCGGAATGGCTCTCGTCATCTCGGGAAGCATCCTCGTTTCACTCGATGGCGCACGAACGAAGCTTCGAGATTTCCCGCCTCCAGAAGACGCTCTCAATAAAAAAATCGATAGTGCGGTAAGGTAAACGATCGTGACCGATTCGAACGAAGTCATCTCCGTCATTGGAGCGCGCGAGCACAACCTCAAAAATGTGTCCGTGCGCTTGCCGAAAGGGAAGCTCATTGCCTTCGTCGGGCCCAGCGGCTCGGGGAAGACGAGCCTCGCGTTCGACACAATCTACGCCGAGGGCGAGCGTCGCTACGTCGAGTCGATGGACATTCGCGCGCGGCAATTTCTCGAGCTCCTTCCGCGCCCCGACGTCGATCGCATCGAAGGGCTTTCACCTGCGATCGCATTGCCCCAGCGGCCTCTTTCGCGATCGCCGCGTTCGACCGTCGGCACCGTCACCGAATGCCTAGATTTCCTGCGTCTTCTCTATGCGCGCGCCGGGACGCCGCACTGCCCGAATTGTGGACGCGCGATCGAAGCGCAGACCGTCGTGCAGATGGTCGACCGCATGCTCGCTCTGGACGAAGGAACGAAGATGACGGTGTTCGCGCCGATCGCGCGGCATCGCAAAGGTGAGCTGCGGCTGGAGCTCGATCGCTTGCGCAAAGAAGGATTCATCCGGGCACGCATCGACGGCGTGCTCGTCGATCTCGGCGACGACCTCGTCCCGGACAAAACGAAACCTCACGACCTCGACGTCGTCGTCGATCGCATCGTCGTGAAGTCGAGCGCCAAGCAACGCATCAGCGAGAGCACGGAGCTCGCGTTGTCGCTGGGCGGAGGCTCGATTCTCGTCGAGCCCGAAGGGCAACCGAGTCTCTATTTTTCGGAGAATTACTCATGCACGACCTGCAACCGCGCGATTCCGCCACTCGAGCCGCGTCTCTTCTCCTTCAATCATCCCATCGGTGCGTGCGCGACCTGCAATGGCCTCGGCGTTCGCGAGGTCGTCGACATCGAACGACTGATCGGCGATCCCGCTTCGTCATTGCGTGAAGGCGTAATGCTCGCGTGGGGTCAGCGCGGCTCGGCTTCGTATCTCATCGAGCTCGCGCGCGCGAAAGACGTGCTCGGCATCGACCCCGACAAAGCGTGGAAAGCACTGCCGAGCGACGACCGGGACCGCCTCCTGCGCGGGACCAAGAATGCGAAGGCGGCCAAAGGCGCGAAGAAAGATGCGGATTACGAAGGCGTCATCCGCGCCATCGAAGAGCGCATCGAGAGCGAATCCGACGCCGATGCCGTCGATGGAGCGCCCTTGCTTCGTGAGCTCCGCACGTTCCTTCGTGAAGAGACCTGCGCTTCGTGCAAAGGGCGACGCCTCTCGGACGACGCGCTCTCCGTGACGTTTCGCGAACAGAACATCGCCATCCTCGTCGACCAATCGATCGAAGACCTCGCGAAGTTCTTCGAAACGCCCGACGAGAACGAGCTCGTGAAATCCATCGCGACGCCGCTTCGCCAGCGCCTGCGCTTCTTGCTCGAGGTGGGGCTACCTTATCTTTCCTTGAACCGAACGACGGGCACGCTCTCGATGGGGGAGGCGCAACGCATCCGTCTCGCCAATCAGCTCGGCTCGGATCTCTCGGGCGTGCTCTACGTCCTCGACGAGCCCACCGTGGGTCTTCACCCGCGCGACCAAGAGAAGCTCGTCGTCGCCGAGAAGCGTCTCCGTGATCTCGGCAACACGTTGATCGTCGTCGAGCATCAGCGCGATGCGATCAAAGAATGCGATCACATCGTCGAGTTGGGGCCCGCGGCGGGCGCGCTCGGCGGAACGATCCTCTCCGAAGGAACTCCACAAGAGCTCGCGCAAGGCACGAACAGCATCGCGGCGTTCTTGCGGGGCGATACGAACTTGAGCTTCGGTCGCGGACGAAGAAGTCCCACGCGCGCGAAGATCACGCTCTCGGGAGCACGTCTCCACAACTTGAAGAATGTCACCGTCGAGGTCCCCCTCGGCCTCTTCGTCGCCATTTCGGGAGTCTCGGGGAGCGGTAAATCGAGCCTGATCATGCACTCGCTCTTGCCGACGATTCGCGGCTCGTTGCGGGGCGCGCTTCATCCAATCAATGCCGAGCGCATCGACGGCGAAGCGCAAATCGATCAGCTCATCGCGCTCGATCAAGATCCAATCGGTCGAACTCCACGTTCGAACCCAGCATCGTATTCAGGAATTCTCGCCGAGCTCCGCGAGCTCTTCGCGTCGCTCCCCGAAGCGCGTGCACGTGGCTACAAAGCGGGACGCTTCTCGTTCAACACCAAGGGCGGCCGCTGCGAAGCTTGCAAAGGCGACGGCGTGCGCCGCGTCGAGATGCAATTTCTTCCGGACGTCTACATCCAGTGCGAAGAGTGCCGGGGCAAGCGCTACAACCGCGAAACGCTCGAGGTCGAGTTCCGCGGGCACTCCATCTCCGATGTACTCGCGCTCTCCGTGCTCGAAGCCAGCAAGCTCTTCGAAGCGATCCCAAAGATTCGCGACCGCGTGACCGCGATGCTCGACGTCGGTCTCGGGTACATCTCGCTCGGCCAGCCCGCGAACACGCTCTCGGGCGGCGAAGCGCAACGCTTGAAGCTCGCGCGTGAGCTCTCACGGCGTTCGACGGGCCGCACGCTCTACGTGCTCGACGAACCCACGGCGGGACTGCACTTCTCCGACATCGAGATCCTCCTTCGCGCGCTCTTCGCGCTTCGCGATGCGGGCAACACCGTCGTCGTCGTCGAGCACCATCTCGACGTTCTCACCGCGGCCGACTGGCTCATCGATATCGGTCCGGGCGCAGGCGTGCTTGGTGGTGAGATTGTCGCTGCGGGGACGCCGGAAGAGATTGCAAAGAACGAACGAAGTGCGACGGCCCCGTACTTGGCGCGACGCCTTTCGAAGGGGTGAGCGCGCGGCCCTTCCGCGCTCTGGGTGAGGTTGACGGAGACGGAGATTGTACTACCTTGTGGAGTACAATGAGGCGCTCTGGTGTGACCAAAAAGGTGAGCCTATCGATTCATCAAGATGATCTCGCGCTCGTCACAAAACGTGCGAAGCGTCTTCACAAGGGAAATGTCTCGGCGGTCTTTTCCGAGTTCATCGAACAAATGAAGCGTCAGGAAGCGTGGGAGAAGGCGGTCGCTTGGTATGGACGCCCCCTCGTGCTCACAGCCATCGAACAGGCTCAGATCGACCGCGAAATCCTCGGAGAGCCTGCGCCTCGTCCGTCGCGGAAACCGCGCCGCGTCTCGTGAAGACGCTGACCCTCGATACCGGTGCTCTCATCGCGCTCGAACGGAGGCGCCAGCGCGTGTGGCAGGTCCTTCATCGCGCTGCGACACTAGGAGTCGTGCCCATCGTGCCTGCTGACGTCGTCGCTGAATGGTGGCGCGGTCGAAGCGACATCCGCGAGACGATTCTAGGAGCCGTCTCGATCGAACCGCTCACTGCCGACCTAGCGCGAATCGCGGGAGAGGCGATGGCAACAGTGCGCGGAGCAACCACGGTGGACGCGATCGTGATGGCCTCGGCAGCGCAACGCGGTGACGCCGTCTACACGAGCGACGTCGGGGACCTCGAACGGCTGCGCGCGTTCTTTCCTTCGGTACGCATTTTTACGGTGAGCTGAGATGGAGTTTACGGTGAGCTGAGTTGGAGACGCGCTCACGCATCGAGCGCAGCTCTTGCACCTTTGGGGAGCCATCGCGAACCACTGCGACGCCCACGCGGCGGGGCGGCGGAGCTGGCGGCCCTGCGGCGCGCAGCGAGGTCGACCGTGCGGGTCCGCACGGCGCCATCCTTTTCCTTCGGTACGCATTTTTACGGTGAGTTGAGTTGGAAACGCGTTTACGCATCGAGCGCAGCTCTTGCACCCTGTAGAACCATCGCGAACCACGGCGGCGGGGCGGCGGAGCCGGCGGCCCTGCGGCGCGCAGTGGGGTCGACCGTGCGGGTCCGCACGGCGCCATCCTTGCTTGAACGTGGTCGTGCGCGCCTCGGTTGCGTCCACCGCCCCTTGCATGAGCGCCGCAGTGGCTCGCTCATCACTAGATAGGCGTGGTCTTAGATACGCGTCGATCGGCCCAATCTAGTCGATCACAAGTACTCAAAAGGAATGCAGTATGCACTATTCCACGTGGTAGCATCCACGAGCTGTTCGCACGCCCGTAGCGGGTCGCAGCGGCGCTCATGCAAGGCCCCGTGGACGCAACCGGAGGCGCGCAAAATAAGGCTGAAGCAAGGATGACGCCGTGCGGACCCGCACGGTCGGCCCTCCCGCGCCGCAGGGCCGCCGGCTCCGCGGGGCCGCAGCGTGGGCGCCGCTGCGGCCTGCGATCGTCTCTAGTTTCTCATACGTCGTAGTAAAGGACGAACTCGTGCGGCGTCGGACGCATGCGGATCGGGTTGAGCTCTTTCGTGCGCTTGAAGTCGAGGTACTCCTCGATGAGATCCTTCGTGAACACGTCGCCGCGGAGGAGGAACTCGTGATCGCGTTCGAGATTGTCGAGAGCGACTTCGAGACCGCCCGGCATTTGCGGCACTTCTTTGAGCTCTTCCGGTGCGAGCGCGTAGATGTCCTTGTCCATCGGATCGCCCGGGTTGATCTTGTTCTGGATGCCGTCGAGACCGGCCATCAGCATCGCCGAGAATGCGAGATACGGATTGGCGCTCGGATCGGGGAAGCGCACTTCGATGCGGCGCGTCTTGGGCGATGGGCCCGTGATCGGAATGCGCACCGAGGCCGAACGGTTGCGGCTCGAGTACGCGAGGTTTACGGGAGCTTCGAAGCCGGGAACGAGACGACGATAGGAGTTGGTGGTCGGGTTCGTGAGCGCTGCGATCGACTTCGCGTGCTTCAAGATGCCGCCGATGTAGTGGAGCGCCGTTTCGCTGAGGCCTGCATAGCGATCGCCGCCGAAGAGCGGCTTGCCGTCTTTCCAAAGAGACTGGTGCACGTGCATACCCGAACCGTTGTCGCCGAAGAGTGGCTTCGGCATGAAGGTCGCCGTCTTGCCCGCTTTGCGCGCGACGTTCTTGACGACGTACTTGAACCACATCAGTTGGTCGGCGCAGGGAAGAAGGCGGCCGAACTTCATGCCGATTTCGCACTGACCTGCCGTCGCGACTTCGTGGTGACCGACCTCGACTTCGATGCCGGATGCCATGAGCGTGAGCATCATCTCGGCGCGGAGATCGGCGAGCGTGTCCGTCGGGGGGCAAGGGAAGTAGCCTTCCTTGTGACGCGTCTTGTATCCGAGGTTCGGATACTCCTCGCGACCGCTGTTCCACGCAGCTTCGTTGCTGTCGATGTAATAGAAGCCCGCGCTCGGGTTCGACTGATCGAAGCGAACGTCGTCGAAGACGAAGAACTCGGCTTCGGGACCCATGAACGCCGTATCGGCGATGCCCGTTTGCTTGAGATACATCTCCGCTTTGCGCGCGATGTGGCGCGGATCGCGCGAGTAGGGCTGCTTCGTGATCGGGTCGTAGACCGAACAGACGAGGGAGATCGTGGAGTTTGCGTGGAAGGGATCCAAGACGGCGGTGTCCGCCTCCGGAATCATCAACATGTCGGACGCGTTGATCGGCTGCCATCCGCGAATCGAAGATCCGTCGAAGCCGATGCCGTCTTCGAAGAGTGCTTCGTCGAGTCGCCAAACGGGGAGCGTCGTGTGCTGCCAGATGCCTGGCAGGTCGATGAACTTCAAGTCGACGAACTTGACGTCGTTCTTCTTCGCGAGCTCGATTACTTCCTTCGGTGTCATCCGGATGTCCTTTCTTCGCCGCGTCTGCGCGCAGCCATTCTGTTGGTCGCTGACTTTTGAAACATTGCTGCGGGCCGCTTAGATCGCGTCGCGATCGCGCTCGACCCTCCGTTAGATCGCGTCGCGGTCACGCTCGCCCGTGCGAATGCGGATCGCGGTGTCGATCGGAATGACGAAGATCTTTCCGTCTCCGATGCGTCCCGTCTTCGCGGATTTCTCGATCGCGTCGAGCACGTCCTGCACCATCTCGTCGGGGAGGACGATTTCGATCTTCACCTTGGGGACGAAGTCGACGACGTACGCCGAGCCTCGGTAGACTTCTTTCTTCCCGCCCGTGCGTCCGAAGCCTTTGACCTCGGTAACCGTCATGCCCTGCACTCCGACTTCGGAAAGGGCGTCCTTTACTTCATCCAGCTTGAACGGCTTGATGATGGCTTCGACTCGTTTCATCGAGCGCGAAGCTAGGGGTCGATTGTTTCAGGAGTGTTTCCGAATGAAACGCAGGTGAGGTTCCCGCCCAAGAACGCTACGCTCGCGGTCTCATGGCGACTTCACGGCGGGCCTCATGATGAGTGACGAGAGCGAAACGACTCGCAAAAATGGCCGTAATCTAGCGCTGGAGCTGCCGACGCCCGTCGACCGTATTGATTCTCTCTCGACCGAGAAAACGACGCTTTTCGTGAAGCGCGACGACCTCACGCACAAGACCTACGGCGGGAACAAAGCGCGAAAGCTCGCCGAGATCCTCAAGGGCGTTCCACGAGAGAAGACGATTGTCACGGTCGGTGCGGCGGGGAGCAATCACGTCCTCGCGACCGTGATCTTTGGAAAGCACTTCGGGCACGTCGTCGAGGGCGTTCTATTTCCGCAGGTCAAAACCGATCACGTCGTCTCGAACATTCGTGCCGGGCTCAGTCAGGGACTCGTCATCCGCAAGACCTCTTCGCTTCTCACCGCAGGGTTTCGACTGCTCTGGGCTCTTCTCTCGGGAAAGTTCGTCATCACGGTCGGTGGCTCGAATGTGGTTGGCGCGAGTGCCTACGCCGACGCGGTTCACGAGCTCGCCAAGCAAGTCGAAGAGGGCGTCCTTCCGAGGCCCGACGCGATCGTCGTGACGCTCGGCTCAGGGGGCACGATGGCGGGCATTGCGGTCGGCATCGAAGAGCTCGGGTGGGAGACGGATCTCGTTGGGGTCGTCGTGACGGACCCTCCTTGGGCCGCCGGACCTTTCATGCGACGCCTCGCGAGCAGCGTCGCTCGGTTTCGCAAGGTTCGCTTCACAGGGAAACGCGTCCGTGTCGAGCGCGGGTATCGCGGTGCAGGGTATGGAATTGCGACGGAAGCTGGCGACGCGGTGATGAAAAAGGCGCACGCGGCAGGTCTTCACCTCGACGCGACATACACCGCAAAAACATTCGCCGCGACGCTCGACCTAGTGGCGAGCGGCCAATACGAAAACGTTCTCTATTGGCACACGCTCTCGAGCGCCTCGAAGGCGCCTTTTTTGGAGCACGCGCCCGAGCTGTCCGCAGAGTGGAAGGGACTTCTAAAATGACGAGTCGACGAGTGGCGATCTTTTCTATGCTGGCACTCGGAACGCTTTTTCTCGCGCGCCCCGCTCGTGCCGCCATCACCTTTCTCGACGACGCCGAGCGCGTTCATGCGACGGCGCCGCTTCCTGCGAGCGTCTTCGGAGAGGGCCCCATCGTGCTCGATGCCCTCACGGACGAGGTCGTGTCGTTCCAGGTCGTGATCGACGAGCGCTCTGGCGACAAGTGGTCGGTCTCTTTCAGCGATGCGACGACGCTCACGTCCGCCGAAGGAAACAAGCTCGCCGTTGGCGTCACGACGTACGACGAGCGCTTCTTGCGAGTCGCGCGTGCAAGTGGAAACGACCGTGAAGGCGGCGCCCTCGCGTTCGAAGAGAGCGCGATTCCCGATCCCGAAAGACACACGGGGGAGCTCGCCGACCCTCTCGTTCCCAGCGGCGTTTCGACGGAACCGAATCTCGGTCGTCACGTCGTCTTCGTAGACGTCGTTCCGACGACGACACCTCCTGCGGGCACGTACTCGGGAGAGATCGTCGTCAAACGCGGCGAGACGATCGCGCAGCGAAGGCCGTTCCAGATTCGCTTCGTTGCCGACCGCCTTCCCTATCCAAGCGGACGCGCCTTCACGTACTTCGACGTCGAGACGCTCAAGAAGCGCGGGATCGACGGCGCGCGCGGCGAGCTGTCGGCGAGAAAAATCCTCCATGCACACGGTCTCGATGGAGTGACGGACCTCCCACGTTCGACGACGGCAAGCGTCGAAGAGGCGCACGAGCGGGAAGCACTGGAAAACGAGCTCTCAGCCATTCGCGGGACGACCTTCGCCGATCTCGTCGGCTTCGGCGCGGGCGCGCCTTCGTCCACGGTGATTCTCGGCATGTACGGAGCCTACAAGGAACCGACATCCGAAAAGGCCGCGCACGCGCGCGGGCTGATCGAACATCTCGCGGCGGGCGGAGGAAAAGCGTTCGAGGTCGTTACGCCGTTCATCTACGCGATCGACGAAGACTGCAAGAGCACCCGCGCGGCGGATTGGAAAAAGGAGCTCGATCACGCGTTCGAAGATGCGCCCGCCCTTCGCAAGAAGATCCGTGTCGGAGTCACCTGCAGCTTGCCAGCACGCGCGCAATCCGCCGACGTCGTCTTCATGACGACCGACGCGTACACGCCCGTGCGTGACGACGGAACCTCGACGCAGTCCGTGGGCGTCTACAACGGCAAGAGGCCTTACGCCGGCGCGATGGTGCTCGATGTCCCCGCGACCGATCTTCTCGCCAACGGCTGGATCAGTGCAAAGTACAAGCTTTGGAAGTGGTTCTATTGGGAGAGCACGTTTTGGCTCGACGGCAATCGTGGTGGAAAAGGCGGCGAGCGCGGCTTCGATCCGTTGACGACGGCCGAGACCTTCCACAATGGCGACGGGGATCATCAAAACGGCGACGGCCTCCTTCTCTATCCGGGTAGCCAAAGCGGTCCTGGGATGCTCGACCTCGGCTTGGAAGACGAACTGATTCCGTCCCTGAAACTGAAGATGATCCGTCGCGGTCTCGAAGACGCCGAGCTCATCGCAATGGCGCGCGCAAAGGATCGTCTCCGTACCGAAGCGATCGTCGATGCCATCGTGCCGTTGGCGTTGAGCGAAGCGAAAGGCGCTCCGAGCTGGCCCGAGCGCGGCGCCGACTTCTTCGAAGCCCGAAAAGCACTCCACGACGTCCTCCGTGGTGCGCACGCCGAGGTGAACTTCACGCGCAAAGAGCCCGTTCGTGCCGTCGCCGCGAAGCCCGACAAGATGCGCCTTCGCACGAAAGCGCTCTTCGGTGCGCTCATCGTCGCCGTCGTCGCGCTCGTGATCTTCTTGGGACGAAAGAAGCGACCTGCGTGAAGAAGCATGCGCGAGTCGCCGCGGGAATCATCGCCGTCCTCTTGGCGATGGTCGCCGTTGCATTCGTGATTCGTCGTCGTCTTCACGCGCGTCGCGGCCATCGGTCTTTCGCGGTGGGACCTCATCGCGATCACAAGTCCGTGGGCAGTCTGACTCCGGATCTCGGTCCTGGCGACACGTTGACCCTCGAAGGGGGCGTCGACTATCCCGCGATGAATCTCGAGGGCAGTGGCACGGCTCTCGAGCCGATCCGCGTCGTCGGAACGGTCGAAAACGGGAAGCGACCACGCTTCGCGTCGAAAGACGACCGCTACACGTTGGCGATTCGCGGAGAGCACATTCTCGTCGAGGGCGTCGAAGTGACAGGCGGAAGGCTCGCGGCGGTATTCGTCGAAGGAAACGACGTCACGATCCGCGACAGTGAAGTCCACGACTGCGCCTCCCACGGCATTCTCGCTTCCGATACGAATTCGGGTTCGCTCACGCTCGAGCGCGTCGACGTCCACCACGCCGGAAGTGGTGATCGCCGTCATCAAATCTACGTTGCGACCGATCAAGCGGCGTATCCCCAAGCGACGTTTCGACTCTTGCAGAGCCGCGTGCACGATGGTCTCGGTGGCAACGCGGTGAAGAGCCGCGCGGAGAGGAACGAGATTCGCGGGTCGACGATCGAAGGCGCCTACTACCAGGCGCTCGATCTCATCGGGCCCGAGATCGTGAAAGGAAAGCCGCGCCCCACGAGCTCCGACATCGTCGACAACGTCATTCGCGGAAATGGCCACGAGCACTATCATCTCGTCCGTCTCGGCGGAGACGAAGAAGCGACATCGAGCGATGGCGACTATCGATTCACACGCAATCGATTCGAAATCGAGAATGAAGCGCGATCCGTCGTGCGCGTGACGTTCGGTGCGCATCTGATCTCCTTCGAGGGCAACGTGTTCTCGCGCACCGGCTCAGGAACGACGCCCGTGCTCGATCTCAGCGACGCAACGGGCGCCGAGCCGACCGTTCAAGGCGTGAAGAACGAGATCGGACCTGGATTTTCAGGCGTTCCACGCGCTTTTCGCTGAAGCCGAGGGTGACTCGCTTCGAGCGAAGGCTAGCTCTTCCAGAAACGGCGCTCGTCGGCTTGCGCGAGGCCCAAGCGGCGCTGCTCTTGGACGAGGCCGCCGTACGAAGTGGGGATGCGCGCGTCTTCACCGAGCTTGTAGAGAACGAGCAGTGCAGCCTCGGCGTCTTCGCTGGCGCGGTGGGCGTTTTCGAGCGCGACACCGAGGCGCTGCGCAACGTCTCCGAGGGCGCGAGATTTTTCTTCACGCTGAAGCTCGCGCGCCCAGACGAGAGGATCGATCCATTCCGTGCCTTGCGTGAGCGCGGCGTTCTTCGGGAAGGCGTGACCCGTGCGTCCGAATTCCGCGAGCATGAAGGCGCGGTCGAAGCCGGCGTTGTAGGCCGCAGGAATCGTCCCGGCGAGTGCCTGTGCGATCTCGTGAGCGATCTCGGCGAAGCTCGGTGAGTCTTTGACGTCTTCGTCTTTGATGCCGTGAACGGCTGTCGACTCGGGGCTAATGGGGCCGCCTGGATTGATGAGCCAGTTGTATCGCGCGACGACCACGCCGCCGCGGCCGAGCGCGATACCCACTTCGATCACGCGGTCGGTCGAGGAGTCCCGACCGGTCGTTTCGACGTCGATGAGGGCGATCGGGTGATCACGCCAGGCGCCGTCTTGCGCGAGATCCTCGACGAGCCCGCGCACGATCGCGCGAAGAAGATGCGCGATGCCCGCGTAGTGTCTTCCCGTCGGGAAGCAGCCGCAGTTGTCGGTGCTGGTTCGCAAAGGCTTTCGTTACTTCGCTTTTGCCGAAGTCACGGGAGCCGCGCTCGCACCGGGCGTCGCCGCGGAAACAGCCGCAGAGGCGCTCGGAACTGCGCCGACCGTCTTGCCGGGAACCGACGCCGAGGCCGCTTCCTGCGCGATCCACTCGTTGATGTCTTCTTTGAGATTGAACTCTCGTCCGTTGATGAAGATCGACGGAGTGCCGTGAACTTGAAGCGAATCGGCGAGCTTCTGATCTTGCGCGAGGCGCTCTTTCGTCGCGTCGGCGCCCATCGTCGCCTTGAACTTGTCGAGCGGAACGCCGACGTCCTTCGCGTACATCTCGAGATCGCTCTGCTCGAAGTGTTGCTGGTTCGCGAACATCTTCTTGTTCATCTCCCAAAACTTGTCGGCAACTTTCCACGCCGCGATTCCGGCTCGCGCCGAGCGAAGTGCGGGCTCACCGTGACCCGGGAGCGGCATGAACTTGAAGACGACGCGAACCTCGTTCTTGTGCTCTTCGAAAGCCTTCTCGAGGACGGGCGCGTAGGCCGCGCAGAACGGACATGAGAAGTCCGCGAATTCGACGATCGTGACCGGCGCGTTCTCGGAGCCTTTCGTGGGCGATCCGTCGATCGGGATCGACTTCACTTTGCTCGCATCGAACCTGTTCTTGTAACCCGTCTCGACCTGTTCACGCGCCATGCCGTCGCGAACGCTCCGGACCAAGTACTTCGCGGCGGGCACACAGCGCCCACACGTGCGCTTCTCGGTCACGCACTGCGCTACCGAAACCGGAACGTCGGGGCAGGGCGAGAGAAACTCGCTCACGTACTTCGACCACTCGGCCTTCTCACGCGGGGTGAGCGAGCTCGTGTCGACACCGGTGAGGTTCACGTCGGCTGCGGCCGTCGTCGGCGTCTGTTCCTTGTTGATCGTCTCGGTCCCGTTCGACTTTCCCTGACACATCGAGCCGAGAGAAATGAAAGCGGCGCTTACGGCAAATCTAACGAGGCTCATCGCGCGCGAGCTTAGACCGCGATCACGCCTTCCAACAAGCCGTTTTCTCACCGCAGGCCCCGTAAGCTAGGGCATATTCCGCCTCCCTCATGAACGACGAATCTCCATCATGAGCGACGAGCTCGTCGAAGTTCAGAGTGACGAGCGGACGTTTGCGCGGCGCATCGTCACCATCGTCGGCGGGCGTGGCGGCGTCGGCAAGAGCACGCTCGCCGTCAGCCTGTCGGTGTACTTCGCGCAGCTCGGCAAAGCGGTCCTTTTGGTCGATGCCGACCTCACGGGGAGCAATCTCCACGCGCAGCTCGGCGCGACCGCCGCGTCCGTCGAGGCAACGCTCACGGACTCGGATGCCGAGAAATTTCAAGACGCCATCGTTTCGACCTCGGTCCCTGGCCTCATGTTGCTTCCGGCGCCGCACGAAACGCCGGAAGCGCCGACCGCGTTTCGCGCGAGCCGCAAAGGCAAGTGGCTCGCGCGCATCCGTGAGCAGCCGTTCGATCTCATCGTCATCGTCGGCGGGCCAGGCAATGGTCGCTTTCAGGTCGACCTCGCGCTCGCTTCCGATCTTTCGGTTCTCGTCGCCACGCCGGATCCGCCGGCCATCGAATCGGCCTATCGCTTCGTCAGAGCGCTCTTTCTGAGGCGTCTCGAGCGCGCGCTCTCCGAGGACCGCTTTCGTGTGCCGGTCTATCACCGGGCTCTCTCCGAGCTCGGAGTACTTCCATCGCCGCTCGACCTCGTGCGCAAGCTCGAGAAGCTCGACCGTCCACTCGCTGAGCTTGCGTGGTCGGAGGCACAACGTGGCCATATCGGACTCGTGATGAATCGCGTACGGCTCCGCGCCGACGCGGACCTAGTCGCTTCGATGGCAGTGCTTGCTTCTCGCCACTACGGCATCCTTCTCGAAGAGCTCGGACACGTCGAAGAAGAAGAGGCGGTGATGCTCTCGCTTCGTCGCGGTTCACCACTTTTGGTAGAGAGTCCTGCGTCGAAGGCCGGGCGCAGCTTCGAGCGGATTTCGAGGCGTATTCTGGCGCTCGTCAGTGCGCGAAGCGAGCGGGCCCCCGTTCCCATTCCTCCCGAGCGTCCGACGCTCTACGAAGGGCTCGGCGTCGTACCTTCGGCGACGGAAGAAGAAATTCGGCGCGCTACGAAGCGGCGCAAAGACATCTACGGCGAGGCCTCGATCGCCGCGCATTCCATCGTTTCTGCAGAAGGTCGAAAGGCGGAGCTCGTTCGTCTCGGTGAAGCGCACGATACGTTGCTCGATCCCGTGCGTCGCCGCGCCTACGATCTTTCGACCTTTCCGGACGATCCTCCCCCCGAACGCGGCGTGCGCGTGTCGCAGCGCCCACCCGTCGCCGTCCTCGAGCAGCGCCTCCTCGAACAGGAGCTCCTTCGCGAGATCGGTCCCGACACCGAGTTCCGCGGAGAGATCTTGCGGAAGATGCGCGAATCGATCGGACTCGACATCGAAGAGATCTCGCGCGTGTCGAAGATCTCGAAAACGTATCTCCACGCAATCGAAGACGAGCGCTACGAGGCTCTCCCTGCCGAAGTCTATGTGCGCGGTTTTCTCGTCGAGTTCGCACGCATGCTCGGGCTCGAGCCGACGCAAGTATCGAAGACGTATCTCCAGCGTCTGAAGCGACGGACGGGTCAACTTGATCGCTGAAGAAGAGCGCGCGAAAGGAGCTTCATCCTCGCTCGCGCGCATCGGTGCATTCTTTTCGAGCTCCCGTTTTCTCAGGGCGCTCGTTTCGAGCGAAGCGACTTTTGCGTGGGCGATCTTCTTCGTCGCCTTCGTCCCGCGCATCGCCTTCGCGATCGCGACGCGCGGTGCTGCCGTTTGGGACGGCCACTATTACGCGTTCGGAGCGCAACGGATCGCCGATGGCTTCGGATATTCGGACGACATCGCAGACGGCGCCGCGCTTCGCTGGCATCCCTGGTGTCACTATCCGGTCGGCTACAGCGGATTTCTCGGCGGGGTGCTTTTTCTAGCGCGAATCCTCGCTCGCAGCGTGGGTGTCGACCTCGCGGAATCACCCGTATCGTCCCTCGTGTTCCCCTTTGCCAACGCGCTTACCGGCGCGCTGCTCGCACTCGCCACGTATCTTCTCGCGAAGACCGCTCTCTCCGAACGCCGCGCGCGCATTGCGGGTCTCCTCGTCGCGCTTCATCCGGGACTCATCCTCTATTCCGGCCTCGTCATGAGCGAACCGCTCGCGGCGCTGCTCATCGTTCTCGCGTTTCTCTTCGCGTGCCGTGCGCGCTCCCTCCGCGGCTTTCTGCTCGCGGGACTCTGGCTCGGTGCCGGGACGCTCGTTCGCCCGCAGGCATTGCTCTGTCTGCCCTTTCTCGTGCTCCCTCTTCTCACGCGCGGCCCGGCGTTTCGCCTTCGCTTGAAGCGCACGCTCGTCGCGCTCGTCGCGGTCGTCGTCGGAACGTTCGCACCCGTGCTCCCGTGGACTGCACGCAATTGCAACGTGATGGACGGTTGCGCGCTCGTCAGCACGAACGCCGGCTGGAATCTCGCCATCGGCGCGTCACCGCACGCAACGGGACGCTTCGACTCGCTTCGCAAAGAAGATGGATGCCGCGAAGTCACCGGGCAAGTCGAACAAGATCGCTGCTGGCTCCACGTCGGCCTCGCAAACATTCGGAAAACGCCCGGGCGCTGGCTCGCTCTCATGCCCGAGAAGTGGTCACAAACGTTCGATCACGAATCGTTTCCCATCGAGTACTTGCGTGAAGCCGGTCGCCCGCGTCCTTGGAGCGAATCGATTCGCACGTCGTCTCGCGAAGCGCTGACGGCGTTTCATCGCGTGCTGTTGCTTCTCGCGGCGCTCGGCGGAGTCGCCTTCGTCCGCCGCGGACGCGGTGCGCGTTTTCAGATGCTTCTCGGCGGCGCCGTACTCGTCCTTTTCATCGCGGGCATCTCGCACAATCCGAGCTTCGCCTGGCCGCTCGTTTTCGTGGCCGCTCTTCTACCTTGGCTCGGACTCGTTCGCGGAAAGGTACCAGGCGCGCCGACGACATCGAATGCCGCGCTCATGGTCTCGGGCCTTCTCCTGACGACACTCTTCACGCACGCCGTCTTCTTCGGCGAGGACCGCTACCACGTCTTCGTCGTGCCGGGCCTCTGCCTCCTAGCCGCTTCACTCTTCCGCCGCGGAGCCGTGCGGCCCGGCGATGAAACTCGCCAGCGGAGAGGGCGTTAAAAGAAAAGAGGCAGGCTCTTTCGAACCTGCCTCCATCGAACAACGAGAAGAAGATTACTTGGTCTTCGTCTTCGTCGTGGTCTTCGTCGTCGTGGTCTTGCTGCTCGCCGACGTGGCGGGCGCTGCGGACGCGGTGGTCGTGGGGGCCGCCGTGGCTGCCGTTTCCGTAGCGGTCGCGGTCGCCGTGGCGGTCGCGGTCGCCGTCGTCACTGCAGTCGACGTCGTCGTGGTGGTGGTCGTCGTGTCGACGGCAGCGGCGGTCGCCGAGGTCGTCGTCGTGGTGGGATCTTCCACCTTCTTGTCGTCACCGCCGCACGCCACGAAGAGCGCAATCGGAAGCGCGAAAGCAGCGGGGGCGATCATCATCGGATTGAATTTACGCATAATTGGCTCCTCAAAAACTGACGAATGACTCGTTCAGGAAGGTCGCCTTGTAGTCGGCGCCCGAACCGATGCAAAGAAAAAAAGAGGGGCCAAGACCTCGGCGATCCGCGGCCTGCAGACGCGATGAATCTTTTGTCGATGCGTTCGTCGCCGCGACGGCGGAACGCTAAGCAGAGGAATTTAGGGCAATTATCGCAACCGAGGCATCTCTCGACGATTCCGCCTTCGTTCGAACATTCTAGCCAAAGAGTGTTTCGAGCCGCGGAAATGACGAAGGAGAAATTTATCCTCCGTGCTTTTTCCGATGCCCAAATGAGCATTTTGGGGCGCGCTCCGAATCGAGCACGATGTGCGACGGACCTTTCTCGTGGGTCGATCCCACCGGAACCGACGTGGCTCTCCATCGCCCTCGTGCCCGTGTTGCGAAGGAGCCTCTGTAGCCCCGCGGTGCGAATCTCGCCTTCTTCGGTCGTTGGAACTCGATTCAAGCGAATCGAAGTATTAGCGTGCGCGCGTGATCGGTCGCCTGACAGGACGTCTCGTCGATGAAGAAGCCGACGGCACCTTGCTCGTCGACGTGAACGGTGTCGGCTACGAACTCCTCGCACCTCTCGGGACCGTCGGTCGCGCTGCCAACGAAGGAATGCTCACGCTCCACGTGCACACGCACGTGCGCGAAGACGCATTTCAACTCTTCGGCTTTGCGACGACCGAAGACCGCCTCGTCTTCCGTACGCTTCTCGGCATCAGTGGCGTCGGCCCCAAGACCGCGGTGGGCGTGCTCAGCGCACTCTCGAGCGCCGATCTTTCTCGCGCCGTCGCGCAGTCGGACTTGAAGACGCTCACCTCCGTTCCCGGCATCGGGAAGAAGACTGCCGAGCGTCTCTGCCTCGAGCTCCGCGACAAGTTGTTGCCCGTTACGGGTGCAACGACGCGCGAAGGGAAGAAGGCTCCAACTTCCGGCGGGGGAAAGCGCGACCTCTTGCTGAGCGCACTCACGCGCATGGGATACAAAGAACCGCAGGCGCAAAAAGCCGTTCAGTCTCTTTCGGATCGTCTCGAGGCCGAAGAGCTGGGAGTGCTCATTCGAGAGTCGCTCGCCATCCTCTCGCAGTAGCTTCACGCTCCGACCGAAGACGCCGACCGTGGAAGCGGCTGCGCGAATTCGAGGCGAATCCGCGTCGCTCGCAATGCAAATAGGACCGAATTTGGCGGTCGCGCAGTGATGAAATGCGTTCTAGGCTCGCCGCCCTAAATGGATCGAGTCAAACGCGAGCGACGCAATCGCACCGAACGCAGGTTCATCCCGACAGGCGGAAGCAATCCCGCCGTCTTCGGAACGGGCGGAGTCGTCTCCGCGCTGACCTTGGGAGCCGGCGTGTACGGCAAGTTCTTCTCGAATACGGAGAACGCGTACGCGTCCTATCTTCTCGCGGGCGGCGCGGCGCTCTTCGGCGCGCTCATCTGGTTTTCGACGAGCGGTGAAGTGATGCTCCGCGTCGGCGACGCGGGCGTTGCCGCCGACCGTGAAACGCTGCAGCGCATTCCCTGGCACCAGATCGAGTCGGTGACGTGGGACGGAAAAAGAAGTGCCGTCGTCGTGACCGGAAAAGACGAAGGTCAAGCCGCCACGGAAATCGCGGCCTCGGTCCGATCACATCGAATCGCGGCCGCTTGGATCGTCAGTGAAGCCACGCGTCGCATTCCCAAAAAAGTGAAGCTCTCGAACGAAGAGCGCGATGCGGTCGGCGGCACGAATCCCAAAGACGGCGAGACGCTCGCGCTCGATGCGCTGCAAGTCGTCGGCAAAAAAGATCCGAAGAGCAAGAAAGCGATCGCGTATTCCAAGGACGCGCGCGTTTGCCCGATGTGCGAGCGCATTTATCATCGCAAATCCGTCCCTGAAAAGTGCGCGTGCGGTGCAGATCTCACCGAGCTCGCAAGCGACACGAGCGCGGACGAAGAAGACGACGGCAGCGAGGCATTCGCCACATGAGAGTTGCCGTTCTCGGTGCAGGAACGATGGGGCAGGGCATTGCCCAAGTCACGGCGGCCGCCGGATTTCCGACGATGCTCTTCGACAAGCTCGAAGGCCGAGCGGAGTCTGCAAAGGCCGCCATCGGCGCGCAGCTCGAGAAGCTCGTGCAAAAGGGAAAGACGACGACCGAAGCGAGCCGAACCCTCCTCGATGGAATTACGCCGTCGCAATCGATCGAGAGCGCTTCCGAAGGCGCAGATCTCGTCATCGAGGCCGCCCCCGAATGGATGGCCCTCAAGGTCGAGATTCTGACGGCCGCAAAAAAGACCGCCAAGCCCGACGCGATCCTCGCATCGAACACGTCCTCGCTCTCGATCACCGAGATCGGCCGATCGATCGACGAAGATTCGCGCGTGATCGGTCTCCACTTTTTCAATCCGCCTCCCGTGATGGAGCTTCTCGAGGTCGTGCGCGGCTTGAAGACGAGCAAGGCCACCATCGAGCGCGCGCTGTCTTTCGCGACGGCGATCAAAAAGACGTCCATCGTCGTGCGCGACATGCCCGGATTTGCGACGAGCCGTCTCGGCGTGATTCTCGGCGCAGAAGCGATCCGCATGCTCGAGTCGGGAGTCGCGTCCGCAAGCGACATCGATCGCGCGATGGAGCTCGGATACCGTCATCCGATGGGCCCCCTGAAGCTCACCGATCTCGTCGGACTCGACGTACGCCTTTCGATCTTGGAGCACCTCCAGAAAGAGCTGGGCGAGCAGTTTCGGCCGCCGCCTTTGCTTCGGCAAATGGTGCGCGCAGGGAAGCTCGGAAAGAAATCGGGCGAAGGTTTCTATGTCTGGAAAGACGGCGTCGCTACCGAACGAAAAGACGCCTGAGCGATCCTACGAGCCCTTGCGCTGAACGCGAATCGGCCCTCTTCTTCACCTCGGGGCTTTCGTAGAAACGAGGAAGCGCATGTCTGGGAACGAGACCAACAAGAAGAAGAAATCGAAGAAGGCATCTACGGCGCGCGCGAAGAAGCCTTCGATCGCGAAAAAGAAAGCCGCGCCCAAGAAGTCCTCTCGGAACAAAGGTGCCGCGACGACTTCCGGCGCAAAGAAGCGTGTCGCGAAGCCACGCGTCGCGAAAAAGCGCGTGCGCGCCAAAGCGACGCTGAAAGAGCGCGCTCACCACGCGATTCCACCGCCGCCGTCTTCCTCGCCGAGCGTTGCCGAGAGGCCTGATTCGTCGAGCATCGCGAACGGCGTCTCGCTACCCGCAGGCTCCTCACCGCGCGCACTCCTCGACCGGCGCAATCGCGTCGACCGTAGGACCGGCGAGGATCGGCGTGCCTTTCCACGGCCCGAAGGGCGCAGGCAGAGCGGCGGGCGTAGGCCGAGCGACGACGAAGACGACGTCTAACGCGTGTGAGACGGGCTCCTTCCGCTCGTCCTCGATAGGCTGTTCCGAGCAACGCGGGTCGCGTATCCTGCCGTTACGATGAAACTGCGCGGCATCTCGACGTTGGCTCTCGCCGCAATTGCCGTCGTTACGGCTTGCAGCGACGATCCACAATCGGTCGACGACGCGGGGCATGCCGATGCCGCCGCCGATGCGAACGTCTTCGATACGAGCCCGAACGATGCCGTGGATGCGGCCATTGCCGAGGCGAGCGCGGATGCGCCGAAGATCGGCGACGCAAGCGTCGCATGCAAAGACTTCCCGTGTCCCGCAACGGCCTTGGGGACGATTCGCGGCGACACCGGCAGCGACGAAGTCGTCGGCAATGGCACCGGCAATCAATTCTTCAAGGTGCACATCGACGAAGGATCGAAAGACAGCGCTCCCGTCAGCCTCTACGCCGAGCTCCTCTTCGATGCGTCTTCTGGAGCGACATACGCGCTCGATTTCTCGCAGAATGCGTGTGCGGCGATGCCTGCGACGACTCGCACGTCGTTCACCGAGTCCTGGCCCGACACCGCCAACGTCGAGGATGCGCGCGACTACGTGCTCCAAATCACGCACCTCGGCTCGGCGTGCACTCCGTGGACGTTGAAGGTCCGCCGAGCGAAGTAGCCTCGCTTCGACGCCTGCCACGACGCCTGAACGGGCGCCACCCAGTTTGGCTTCGGATCGCCTCCTCGCTGACCGCGAGCACGCAATGTTTTCGTCCCCCGTAGACTTTCGGTGGGACGGGCTTAATATAGTCGTTCAACAGGAGGATCTCCCCATGGCCGGAAATGTGATCGAAATCACGGACGAAAACTTCGAGTCCGAGGTGCTGAATTCGTCGACCCCAGTGCTCGTCGACTTCACCGCGACGTGGTGTGGCCCCTGCAAGATGCTCGCGCCGATCGTCGACAAGATCGCGAACGAGTTCACGGGAAAGTACAAGGTCGCCAAAGTCGACATCGACGATTGCCCGACGGTGACGCAGAAGTTCGGCGTTCGTGGCGTCCCCACGGTGATGGTGTTCAAAGACGGCAAGGCCACGGGCCAGCACGTCGGCGTCACCAACAAAGAGACGCTCGTCAAATTGCTCGAAGGCTGATCTCGGCCGTTCGAGTGCGATCGCGCACGAGTGGGGGCACGCGCCGAAAGGTTCGCGTGCCTCTGCCTTTTTGTTCACCCCCGTTTCCCCTTGCCCTAAGGTCGACACGAACTCGCGACGACGCCGCATTGTGAAAGAGGCGCGCGTCGCCGATCAACGGTAAGCTCCCCCGCTCATGCTTCCTTCCGCCACTCTCGAAGCCGTGCGCGACAGCATCGTCGGACGCGTGCTCACGGGATCGCGCGGAATTCAGTTTCATATTCGCGAGCGTATCGGCGAAGGCGGACAAGGTTGGGTCTTCACGGCGAACTGGGACGACCCCGACGGGCTCCTCGTCATCGTCAAAGTGCTCCGCCCCGACGTCGTCAGCGACGACACGCTCGATCGCTTCCGTCGGGAGGCGCAGGCGTTACGCATGTTCGAGCAGAAGGGCCCGCCCTCGCCACACATCGTGCGTTTCTACGATCACGCGACCGCGACGATTCCTGGCAACGACGGCGCTTCGTTGACGCTTCCCTTCACCGTCATCGAATACGTGCGTGGCACGAACCTCGAAGAGGTAGTGCGTGACGCGGGAGGGCGCGGCCTCGCGCTCGAACGCGTGCGCCGCATCATGAAGCAGGTCGTGCTCGGTCTCGAAGCCGTCCACTCGCAAAACGTCATTCACCGCGACCTCAAACCTTCGAACATTCTGCTCTCTTCGGAGTCCGGCACCGAGGTCGCCAAGCTCACGGACTTCGGACTCGTCAAGCTTCACGCCGTCGACATGAAGGCGACGGTCACGCTTGCGGGCGCAACCATCGGCTACGCACCCCCCGAGCAGTTCGAGCCTGGAAACGAGCGCGTTGGACCCCACACGGACGTGTTCTCGCTCGGGGCGATTCTCTTCGAGCTGCTGACCGGCGCACGCGCCTATGACCTCGGCCGCGGAGAAAATCCGATTACGGTCGTGCGTCGCATCATCCAAGAAGAGCGCGCCCCCTTGCGCGACTTTTCATCGCGTCTCGTTCCGAGTCTCGCGGCGCGTCCAGAGCTCGTCGAAGCGCTCGACGCCGTGATTGCCAAATCGCTTCGTGCCGACGTGAGTCAACGCTACGCCAGTGCCGCGCTTTTCTTCGCAGACCTCGAGCCGCTCATTCGTAAAGCGTTCGAAGCGGAGCTACCTCGCGCGGGTGGCCACAAGGTCGAAATTCGTGAACGCGAGAGCAATCCTGGTGCTCCGATCTCCGTGGTGCGTCCTTCGGCAGACGGACCTTCTCCGATCTCGGTGCCGCGTTTCTCGGGAGACGCGCACAAGAGTGTCGCCGTCGACGCGAGCCAGTTCACGTTCTCGCTGAAAGCGAGCGAAGCGCCGCTCGCGCTCCGCAGTGCCGCCTTCCTCGACAACGGCTCGATCGTCGCAGTCGATACGAATGCGATCGTTCGTCATGTCGAAGGCAAGGGGTGGCAGCGAATCGCCCTCCCGAACGGTTACGCAGCGAGCGATCTTAACACGACGATCGCGACGGCAGGCGGCGGAGCGTTTTTCGCTGGCGCTCGCGCCTCGGTACTCGAGCTTTCTGAGGACGGCGTGCTCACGCCGCATCGCCTCACGAGCGAGCCCATTACGTTCTACGGTGGCTCACGCCTCGGAGACGACGGGCTCGTGCTCGTCGGCCGTCAGGCGAAAAAAGGCGGCGGCGAAGAAGGCGTCTTCGTTTCGCTCCAGCAAAATCGCATGACCCGCCACCTGACGATCCCAAGTGTCACGCGGCTCTTCGGCGTCTATTCCCATCCGGATTCGGGAACGCTCGCGGCGGGCGCGCAGGGCACGATCGTTCGCATCACACCGAATGGGCAGCTCAAGACGGATCGCGTGTGCGAAGTCGATCTCCTTTCGGTGATGCGCTACCGCGACGGCGCTTTCGGAATCGTTGGCCGCGGAGGGCACGCCTTGCGCATGACTTCGACGTCCGTCTCGCTCGAACGCGTGCAGACTCTCCAAGATCTTCTCGTCGTCACGGGCGGTCCCTCTGGCATCGCTTGGGCAGGCTCGGCCAAGGGACGCCTCTTGTCTCGTCGTGAAGGCGCGTGGCAACGCGTTGCAACCGAGCTCGTCGTCGAAGGCGATGTTCTCGCGATCGAGCACAAGGGGCCGCGCGTCCGCGCGCTCACCGCGAAGGGCATCCTCGTCGAAGGCCGCGCAGGCTGACGCTCGTCCTCTCGCGAGCAATTCTCGAACTCCCTCAGGCAACGTGAAGCGATCGGAAAAAGTCCGTAGGCGCCGCCCGAACTTCGTCACGGTCGTTCTCATCGTCACGGCGGCGCTCCAGCTCCTTTTGTTGCCCGTGTGGGTTTCGCTCTTCGGCGAGATCGCACGCACCTTCGCTCCGACGCTCACCTTCGGCACGCTCTTCCACGCGCTGCCGTATCTCCTTCCTCTTCCGCTCGCGCTCTATCTCGGCTGGCGCATTCAGCTCGGAATGTGGGACGAGAAAAAACCGGCCCTCGTCGTCGCGCTCGTCGACTTCCCGGCCTACATCCATTTCTCGGCGAGCCTGCTCGCAGGAATCCTCGTCGTTGCCGGTACGCCGATCGTCTTTTTGTTGCGCCTCACGCACGTCGTCGATGCGCGCGCGTGGTCGCTCTACTTCATTGGTGCTTACGCTTTTTCGCTGGCGCTCGCCCTCTACGGAACACTCGTTCGTCGCCCTTGGTTTGTCGTCGAAGAAAAAGACGTCGCAGTCGAAGGCTGGCCCGCGGCTCTCGATGGTCTCCGCATCGCGCAGCTCTCGGATCTTCACATCGGCTCGCTCACTTCGAAGTCGCTCGTGGATCGCTGGGTCGAAGCCTCCAACTCCGCAAAAGCCGATCTCATCGTTCTCACGGGCGACTACGTGACGAGCGGCACCGTCTTCCACCAGGAGATCGCCGACATCATCGCGCGCCTCCATGCGCCGCTCGGAGTGGCGCTCGTGATGGGCAACCACGACTATTTCGGAGGCGGGGAGCCGCTCCTCACGTTGCTTCGAAAATCGGGCGCGCGCGTGCTCCAGAATGAATCGGAGATCTACGAGAAGAATGGCGCGAGCTTCTTGCTCGCCGGGGTCGACGACACGTGGACGAAGCGCGCCAACATGACGGCAGCGCTCGAACGGCAAGATCCCTCACGCCCAACGATCCTGCTCGCGCACGATCCCGATCTTTTTCCGCTCGCCGCGGAGGCGGGCGTCGCCTTCACTCTCAGCGGTCACACCCACGGCGGACAGATCGCGGCGCCCTTCTTGGCGCGACGTTTTTCACTCGCGAACATCTCGCACCACTTCGTCGTCGGTTACTACCGCGCGAAAAAGAGCGTGCTCTACGTGCACCCTGGGCTCGGAACGACCGGACCGCCCGTGCGCTTCGGAGTCGCCCCCGCGATCGCGATCCATCGGATGCGCGCCGCGAGATAGGCGTGCCTTCGCTCACTCCTCGATGTGATCGATCTCTTCGGTGCCGTGGTCGAGGAGCTCGGCCGGCATCGCTTCGAGACGCGTGAAGGCTTTTTCTTCGGGGTTCACGAGGAAGGGAACGGCGGCGTTCAACACCTGCGTGAAACCGAGCGGCAAGGACTTCAGCGAGAGCGCGAGCGAGGAATCTGGGCTGCCACCGACGAGCTTCAGTGCGCGGCCGAGAAGGCTCGTGTCGCGACGAGGAAGCTCGAAGAGCGGCGCGTCGTCCGGAAGGTGTGCACGATGGCGCGCCTCTTCGAGGGCATGCCGGAGCCCACCGAGCTCGTCGACGAGACCTTTGTCTTTCGCCTCTTGGCCGGTCCACACGCGACCGTCACCGACGGCATCGACTTGCGCCTTCGTCATCTTGCGGCCTTGCGCCACGCGATCGAGGAAGGTGTCGTAGATCTGGCCGACCTTCTTCTGCAAGACGACGCGCTCTTCGTCCGAGAACGGACGGAAGAAGGACTCGGCATCGGCATGCGGCGAGGTCTTGTACGTCTCGACGTTCACCCCGAGCTTCTTCATGAGTCCGCTGACATCGGCTTTGCCATAGAACACGCCGATCGAACCCGTGACCGTCAGCGGCAGCGCGTAGATCTTGGAGCCGGCGACGGCGATGTAATAGCCGCCACTCGCCGCGGCGCTTCCCATGGAAACGATGAGCGGCTTTTTGCGCGCGAGGAGTAGAAGCTCGCGCCACATCACGTCGGCGGCCATGGAAGAACCGCCCCCCGTCTCGATGCGCAAAACGACGCTTTTTACCGTCGAATCTTCGCGCATCTCTTTTGCTGCTTCGGCAATCGTGTACGAGCCCGAGAGCTTCGTTCCGCCGATGAGCATCGTCTCCGAGCGCCCATCGACCATCTCGCCATCGACGACGATGAGCCCAACGCGTGAACGCGGGCCGAACGTGTCATTGGCGTTCGCAAGGTCGTCGTAGCGCCTCGTTGGTGTGCGATGACCGACGAGATCGGACATCGCGCGCTCGAGCTCGTCGTCGAAGGCGTACCCATCTACGAGTCCTGCGGAGCGTGCTTCTTGAGCGACGAAGGGGCCGTGCGAGATGATCGCGCGAGCTTCGACTTCACTCATGCGCCGACCCTTTGCGAGGTTCTTGTAATAAACGGCCTCGATCTGGGCGAGCGCCTTCTCGTGATCTTTGCGCGCTTCGTCACTCGCCTTGTCGTTCGTGACCATCTCGGGAGCGCTCTTGTGCTCGCTCACGCGGAGCACGTCGGCTTTGACGCCGATCTTGTCGAGGAGATCGCGCACGTAAATGTATTGCGAACGCAGGCCGGCGAAGCGGATGCCGCCCGCGGGATTCACGACCGTGCGATCGGCGTTGGCGCAGACGTAGAGCGCGCGTGCGCCGCCGTCTTCGAGGCTACAAAGGACGCGCTTGCCGTGCGCGCGGAGGACGCGAATCGCGTCGGCGAGCTCTTCGGCGTGTGCATACGATTCGGCAGGCTCGGCGCGGAGTGCGAACGCAACACCCTCGACGGCGGGGTCTTCGGCGATCTTCCAGAGCTTCCGGAGGAGCGCGATATGCGTGTAGATTCCAGGTGTCTTCTCGATGCGAAAGCTGACCGCGTGCTTGCCGCGCGGGAGGCCGGGAAGGCGGAAACCAGAGATCGCGAGCGAACCGTATTCGCTGATGCTCCCCGAGTCGCCGAGGCCGCTGCCGACCCAAACTCCGCCGTGAAGAGAGGCTTTGCCGAGAGCGATTTCGAGCGATGCCGAGCCGACGACCGATCGCGTCGCTTCACGTGCGACGTCACGGATCTCGATGTCTCCGCGCGCACGACCGACGCCGGGGATGTCCGCGCTCACCGCAAAACGAGGAACGACGTAGTCGTCGCTCGTGAAGTAGCGAACGTCGGCGCCGATCTCGAGGGAGCGGCGACCACGCGGGCGAAGCGCGATGCCTCCGAGGTACGTGCTGTCGAGAAGGGGAGTACCCGTCGGACCTGCAAGGAGACTCGGACGATTGAAGTTGTTGGCGACGGCTGAAAACGCGAGATAGGGCGAAGGCGTATACGTCGCGCCGACGGAGACCCCTTTCAAGCTGTCGAGGAGCGGGTTCGCCGAGTACGACCACTGATACGAGGCGCCGATCGCGAGGCGCTTCGTCGGCTGCATTGCGAGCGCAAAGGTTGCCCAGTGGTAGGTGGAATCGAACGGAAATCCGATCGAGTTCGGTGGGATGAGCGAATCGAAGCGAAGGCCGACCGCCATGTTGAAGGGAAGTGGAAGCACGAGCGACTCGGCGACGCCGCAGCCAGTTCGCTCCTTCGCGTCGTGACAGAGCGCTCCGGAAATGCGGGCTTCATAAGAAGGAAGCTTCGCAATGTTCGCGGGGTTCAGCACGATCGACTCTGCGCTCTCGTCCGTCGAGGAGAGACGACCCGGTGAGGGCAACCTGTCGGCTCGCGGCGGCATCGGTTGGTCCGCGAAGGCGCGACCGCCGACGAAGAGTTGTGCGCCAGAAAGCAGAGAGAGGAAAAGGACGGATCGTTTCATGCGAGTCTCCCGTTGGGCGAAGGAGGAGTTGTGGGGAACGACGTTCTGGGGAGCAACGTTGTGCGGAGTGAGGCGCGTTCTGAAAAGCCTAGGCGAGACCGTTTCTCGCAAGAGCTCGCGCGAGCGAGAGACCGTTCAGTAGCCGGTCGAAATCTCACGGAGCATGTCGGCTTCGGCTTCGAACGTCTTCTTGATCTCACCAATGATGAGACGAAGCGCGATCTCGGCGACGACGCGCGGAACCTCGAGCTCGACGTTGCCTTCGACGATGCGATAGCTCGTGGCGCCATCCGCAGCGAGCCGATAGGAGCCCGTCGCAGAAAATAGTTTGCGCCACTTCGGCTCGATGTTGGGAGTGATCGTCCAGGTGCCGCGATGGGTGGAGATCTCGTACAAGCTCTCCTCTTCCCATGCGCACATCTCTTTGGTGATGACGCCACGCGCGAGCGCGGGGATGTTGATATCTGCCTGATATCCCCACACGCGGCGGAGTTTTCCGCCTTCGACTTCGTGTTCTTTCTGAACCACCGACTCGATGTGGCGGAGTCGCGGAGCGAGCCGTTCGATCAGGGTGGGTGAAAGTACGGCAAGCTCGAGCACGTCGAGAGCTACGTCGAAGTCATGGCGATACTCGAAAAACATGAGCCGAGCGGGTAGACTACCGTAAACGTGGGGACAAAAGAGAGGTTTCGGATGACACTTCGTTCAATGAAGCATGCACGGACCGCGCGCTCTTTTGGCGCACTTGGAACGACCATTTTCGCGGGCAGTGTGATCGCCTGCAGCGTCGTCGCTTGCAGCAATGACGGCACCAATCAGGTGCTCGACCCTGTCGCCATTGGAATGTCGGCGACGTCGCCGGCCTTCTACGACGACGGTGAGACGACGATCTTCCAAGCGCAAAAGGAGTTCATTCTCCCCGTGCGCAAACCGACGGCGGCAGAAAAGGCAGCCCTCGGCCAAGCCGCACCGTTCCCCTCGGCGCCGTTTCTCAAGTCACAAGATCTCGAGATCACGATCCGCTACACGCTCTCGAACCTCGACGATCAAAAGCACACCGTCGAGCTCATCGTCGATCCTTGGAACGAGTTCGTTCGCTATCGCCCGGGGCTCACGGTGACGGATGAAGGATCGACGCCGGACTTCAGCGGCTTCGACAAATTCGTAGTCCTCGGTCCGAAGTCGCGCATTCAAGGGACCATCACTCCCGACGACACGCGCGAGCTCGCGATCGATCTCGCGACGGCCGAGAACATCATCACGACGCCGCCGACCGATCCCGAAGCGAACGTGAACGGTCTCGTGAATCGCGTCTTCTACATTCAGAATCGTTCTTCGACGCCCGATCCGCTGATCAGCAAATACATTCCTGCGATCACGCCGGGCCTCACGGGGTTCGACGTCGGCATCCGTTCGTACGAAGCAGGAAATATCGCTCTCGAAATCCTCGTAGACGTCGTCGACCTCAACGGCGACCGCACGACGGAGCCCGGCAACCTCTCGAATGCGATGGGTCTCCCGCCCGCCGAGATCTCGCCACCCGCCGTCCCGATGGAGTGATCGCGCCTTCTCAGCCTTCGTGGCCGACTACATGGCCGACTTCGTGGCCAAAGAGGGAAGCGCCTTCCGACGCTGGAGATGCCACTGAGTCGTCTTGCGGGACGAGGGGGAGGACTACCTCCGCTGCACGATGGCGCTTCTTTTCGTCGTTGGCCTTGAAAGCTTCGGCGCGGGCGCGTTCGAGCTCGGCGCGTCCGCTCGCCTTTGGTGGATCCATCGCCGTTCGTCGCAAGTACTCGCCGAGATCGACGACGTCGTAGCCTCCGCGCTCGGGGTGATCGCGATCGAAGCGGTGACTATCGAGCCACTCCGCGAGTTTTTTGAATGCGAGGACGCTCGACCACCTGATGTCGTGGAGAAGAACGATGCCGCCCTTGTTGTAGATGATCTGCGCACGCAGCTCTTCGAACATGCGATCGGGATCGTCGCGCGTCATGTCGCCGACCTCGATGTTCCAAAGGACGAGCTCTTGGTTGCGCGCCGCCAATGCTTCTTCGAGCGACGGTGTCAGTGATCCATACGGCGGGCGAAAGAGGCGCGGTGCACTTCCTAGAGTCTTCGTGATCGCGCGCGCGCTGCGGTCGATCTCGTCGAGGGCGTCGGCTTCTTCGAGGCCACCGAGCCGCGCGTGATCGTAGCTGTGATTGCCGATGAGATGACCCTCGGCGAGGATTTGGCGCGCGGTCTCGCGAGACTTCACGCAGCGGTCGTCCGATCCCGCGAGATACTTTCCGATGAGAAAGAACGTCGCGTGCATGTCGTACTTCTTCAGCGACTTGAGGACGTACGGCGTCGTCTCGGGAAACGGGCCGTCGTCGAACGTGAGCGTCACGACGCCAGGGGCTCCGTCGCGCCGCTCGGGACCATCGGCGAGGAGCCACGCGCGATCGATGCGCGCGGTAGGGTTCAGGCGAGGCCAAGGAACGCTCGTCTGTTCGAGCGATTCGCCGAGGTCCGGCGAGGCGGGGTTCGTGAGATCGACGATGTTGGGGTGCGACTCGGGCCGGATGATCTCACGCGTGTGCGTGCCGCGGAGGCTCAGCCAGGTGCCAAAAGTGAAGGCGACGAAGGGCAGAGCGTGCGAGAAAAAACGCGCCACTCGGCTCGTCTCTTGTCTCGGATCTTTCTTCCCCAGCATCGCAAAAGCGATCGTACGGGGTGCACCTACATAGGGGCCAACTATGAGGCGGCGCGCTTATCGAAGCGAGCCCTCGGTGATCGAGTCACCGTCGACCGGCGCTATCAGTTACCGCCGCCGAGCTCTTGGCAGAGCTTCGAACCTTCGCCGCGCTGCTTTCCGCGATCGGCCTCGATCGGGCAAAAGGCGCCCGACCGCATCTCGTCGATGTATTCCACGACGGCTGCGTGCGACCACGTGCGGGCCCCATCGAAACGAGCGCGAATCACACCGTCTTTGTCGATGAGCCAGGTCTCGGGATAGAGCTTCGTCCCGAATTTTTTCTCGATGACTTCGCGGTCGGGATCGAACAGGACTTCGAAAGGCGGCTTCGGCGCGCGGAGGGTCGCAGGAAACACGTCGGCGACATCCGCCGGACCTTCATCGGCCGAGACCGTGAGCACGGCGACATCGGAGCGATCACGAAGGACGCGCGTGAGCTCCGCGAAGTCGGGCATCTCTTCGAGGCAAGGACCACACGTCTTCGTCCAAAAATTCAAGAGCACGACCTTGCCGCGGTAGTCCGAAAGTCGAACGGGTTTGCCGTCGAGGTTCTTCAGCTCGAAGTCTGGCGCAGTGCGATCGAATCCTGCGTACTCGGGGCGGAGCAGACACGTCGTCGCGCAGCGGTGGCGAAGCTCACCCTCTTTTGCCGACGAGACGAAGCCGGCAACGCCCGCCCCTGCCGAGAGGATGAAGGCGAAATACGCAGCGGGTACCCACGAGGCGCTCACCTCTCATCGGTAGCACGAAACCTGGGCGCCCGCGCGCTTCTGCTCACCAGATCTCGCAGCGGTCCTTGCGAGCCATCGGGCTCCCCGGCTTGCACGAGAACGCTCGTGCGAACTCGGGGAGATTCGACAGGGGGCCGTTCACGCGGAACTTCGGCGGGGAGTGCGGATTCGTGTTCACGAGCACTTCGAGCGCCTTGTCGCGGTAGTTGCCGCACCAGGCTTGGGCGAAGCCCAAGAAGAATTGCTGGCTCGGCGTGAACTTCGAAGGGTTGTCGATGATCTTGTCGCCGAGGCGACTCATCAACGCCGCGTGGGCGATCTTGAGGCCGCCGAGATCGGCAATGTTTTCCCCGTTGGTGAGCTTGCCGTTGACCTTCAAGTTACCGAGCGCCGTGTAGCCGTTGAACTGCTCTTCGACGCACGTCGCGCGACGGCTGAACTCCTTGAACGACTTTTTGGACCACCACTCGCGGAGGTTGCCCTTCGCGTCGAACTTCGAGCCTTCGTCGTCGAAGCCGTGCGTGAGCTCGTGCCCCATCACCATGCCGACGGCGCCGTAGTTCACCGCCAAGCTCGCCTTGTTCGCATAGAAGGGCGGCTGGAGAATGCCCGCGGGGAAGACGATCTCGTTCATCTGCGGATCGTAGTAGGCGTTCACCGTCGGCGGAGTCATGTGCCACTCGGTGCGATCCACGGGCTTGCCGATCTTGGTGAGCGTGCGGCGCGTCTCGAAGGCGTTCGCTGCAAACGCGTTGTCGACATAGCTCGTACGTTGGACCTTCTTTTCGAGCTCGGAGTAGTCGCGCATTTTGTCTGGGAACGCGATCTTGTTCCCGATGAGCGAGAGCTTCTCGAGCGCAGGCTTCTTCGTCTCGGCGTCCATCCAAGCGAGCCCTTGAATGTTCTCGTTCATCGCGTGCTCGATGTCCGCGATCATCGCGAGGGTGACCTGCTTGCCCTCTTGTCCGATCGTCTTCTTCACGAATCCTTCGGCGAGCGATTCGCCGAGGGCCGCATCGACGGCGCGCGTGCAGCGCTTCCAACGTGGCGGGAGCTTCTCGGCGCCCGTCAGCTCACGCTGAAAATGAAACGCTTCGTCGACGAAGCGCGCGGGAAGCTTCCCGACGATCGAATCGACGAGGTGAAAGCGTAAGTACGCTTGAAGGTCCGACAGCTTGACCTTCGGCACTGTCGTCGCCGTCGCCGTCGCCGTCGTCGCCCCAGCCTTCACTTCCTCTGCTTTCGTCGCGGTCTTCGCGCCCGAGGGCAAGCCTTCGAGCATCGTGCTGAGAGCCGCAAAAAAATCCGGTTGCGAGACGTTGAGGGTCGTCACCCCCGCGAGACCGAGATCCGAGAGATACGTGTCCCAATCGAGCGCGGGCGCGGCGGCCTTCAATCCCGAGCGTTCGATGCGATGAAAGAGCTTGTCGGGATCGCGAAGATCTTCCTTCGTCATCGAGACCTTGGCGAGCTCCGTCTCGAATGCGAGCACCCCGGTCGCCTGCGATTTGGCCGAGCCTTTTGCGACTCCAGAAAGTTCGAGAATGCGAGCCAGATGTTCGATGTACTTTCCACGGATCTCTTTCATCCGTGGGTCGTCCTTCAAGTAGTATTCGCGCTCGGGCAAGCCGAGGCTCTCGCCGCCTGCCGCTTGATCGAACGCACCGATCACGAGCGTCGCGTCTTTCAGATCTTGCTGCGCTGCGAACTCGAACAGCACGTGAATGCCGCGCTCGCGAAAGCGCGCGAGAAGCTTCACGAGATCCGTGCGCGTCTTGAGAGCGCCAATCGCTTTGAGGTCGGCCGCGAGCGGTGCGAGGCCATTTTTTTCGATGGCAGGCTCGTCCATGCACGCCGCGTAGTAGTCGCCGAGAGCCTTCTGCTTCGGGTTCTCGACGTTTCCCTTCGCGTACTCTTCCAAAAGGTCGCGGAGAAGTTTTTCGTTCTCTTGGCGGATCACTGAAAAGCTTCGCATCCACGTCGTCTGGTCTTCGGGAATGGGCGTCGTGCGCGTCCACGTCCCGCACGCGTAAGAGTAGAAGTCGTCGCAAGCGGCAACGTTCGTATCGAGCGCGCTCTCGTCCGGACCTTCACCGAGCGTGATGTGCTGCGGCGCGGCCGCTTGGATGGCGTTGACGCTGGCCTTGGCGGCTGGGGCATTCGGCATCTCCGGCGGCTCCTGAGGCGAGCACGCAAAACCGAGAGCAACAGCGAAACTTCCAAACGCGAGGGCAGGGGCGAACGAGCGCTTCATCCGCGGTTCTTCGCACGACGCCCTACGACTTGGCAAACCCGATCGCTCGACCGGCAACTCCCGCCTTTCGCGGATGGGCACATTGCAACGCTCCGAAGAGAATCTTCAGGGCGCGTCGAGTGAGCGCGGCTCGTCGAGTAGGCGCGCGATCGTCGTCGAGAGACGATTCAATGCAGCTGGGTCTCCACCCACGACTACATCGCGAACGACGCCACGACGGTCGATCAAGAACAGGGACGGAATCGCATCGATCCCGAGTCGGTGGCTCGCATCTTCGGCGACGCCCGCAGGGAAGGCCAATTTGGAGTCTTCGAGATAGGAGACGAGCGGCGCCTTTCCGTCGACTCCGATGCCGATCGTTCGATAGCCACGCGGCGCGAACTTCGCCTGCCACGCATTTATCTCGGGGACGGTCGCGCGACACGAGCCACACCACGTCGCAAAGACGTAGACGAGTGCGACGTCGCCCTTGAAGCTCGCGGTCTTCACGAGATCCGCACGAGCGGAATCATTCGGGCGGATGACGTCGATGTCGAGCGCAGGGAAGAATTTGTCGCGGAGATTTTCTGCGCGCACGCGCTCGCCGAGCGTCACGACGACGGCCTTCTCTTTCCCTTCGCGAGTTACAGTGAGGGTGACGCGTTCTTTCGCAGAGTGCGTGGCGACCGTCTTCGTCACGTCGTCCGGAGTCTTCGTCTCTTTCTTGTCGATACGGCGCACGACGTCACCAACGCGGAGATCCGCCTTTTCCGCGGGCGAGTCTTTGATCACTTTGCGAATGCGCACGCTGCCGTTCACCGCTTCGAGACCGACTCCGAGAAATCCGCCTTCGGCATGCGCAGGCAACGCGACGCTGAGGGCGAGAGCGGCCGTGAGCCCCAGCGCGGTAATCATCGGCAACCGTCGTGCAGAGTGAAAGCGCGATCGCCCCATGAGCTCGATCGTAGCGCTACTTCTTGCCGCGAGCACGCAGCGCCGCGAAGAAGCGGCTCAAACGCCCACCGCATTCGTCTTCCAGTACACCGCGCGTGACGGAGAACGTGTGATTCAGGCGCGTGTCCTGGCCGATTCCGTAGAGCGAAACGACGGCGCCGGCTTTTGCATCGCGCGCCCCGAAGACGACACGGCGCACTCTTCCGAGAACGAGCGCGCCTGCGCACATCGCGCACGGCTCGAGCGTCACGTAGCAGGTGAGATCATCGAGCCGGAACGTGCCGCGCACCCGGGCCGCTTCGCGAAGCGCAATGAGCTCGGCGTGCGCCGTCGGATCTTGATCGGCTTCGCGCGCGTTGCGAGCACTCGCGACGATCCCGCGTGAATCGACGAGCACGCAGCCAATCGGCACTTCACCCGCGGCCGAAGCCTCGTCGGCGAGGCGGAGTGCTTCGCGCATCCACCGCTCGTCTTCTGCGCGCCGTGCTTCTTTGGCTCGCCGTGCGTCCTCGGAGGCGGGGTCCGCGACGTGAATCATTCGGTCAGAGGTTGCGCGCTCGGGAAGATTCGAACTTCCGACCCTCGGCTTCGTAGGCCGATGCTCTATCCAGCTGAGCTACGAGCGCGTGCGGGAGACGGAAGTTACCCGTGCCGTTCCTCATGTCAATGAGTTCGATGAGTTGGCGGCACGATCTTTTAGGAGTGGGGCCCCGCGTGAGTGGGGCGAAAACTGCTCTCTCACCCCGGAACCATGATCGCGATGTCAGACCGGGCTCGCTGCGTAAATTTGCAACCGCATGAAATGACGAAAGAAAATTTCTGGCATGAAGGCTGCTTTAAGGAACGGCATAGCTTGCTTGAATCGGTTTAGCTTCGCGCTTCTTCTTTCGCCTTAACCCTTATTCTCGCGGCACACCTCCTCTCTCTTCCACGGCTCTCCGTTTACCGCCAAGACCGGTAGACGTTCACGCTGCGGAAGTAAGGGGGAGGGGGTGCGCCCCGTGCCCGCTCTAGCTTCCTTCTTTGCTTCTTCTTAGGTCGCTTGTTCTTGAATCGCGTCTTTTTCAGACTTTGATTTCAGCGTCGCGCTTACGTCTTGATGGCTTAGAAATAGGCGCTCTTTGCTTGGTGGCTCTGCTTCCTTCTCTAGCGAACGCTTTTTTGACGTCGCTTATTCCTTCACCTGATCTTCTCGGACGCTGAGGCGTCTCGCGAGATCCTTAGGTGGCTCCCTTCGAATGCCGCAGTCGAGAAATCGGCTGCGGCTTCCTTTTGCGCTCGAGCGGAGGGGTTCCTCGAGTGAGGCGTCGGCTGAAGACGCCTCAGCGCTTTTTGGCGGTGCGAGCTTTCGGCGAGCTCTCTTCTTCGTCGTCTTCGAGAATCGCGGACGGGCCTTTGCTCACACGCACTTTGTTCGAAGCAATACGGGTGCGATCACCTTCGGCTGCTTTCGGCTCGGGCGTGTTGTCGACTTCGTAGAACGCTCCGAGAAGCGCGCCAATGGCGGGGAGTGCGACGGCAGGAAGCTCGCCGGGAGCGCCCGTTACGAGCGGCCAATGCGTGGCCGAAAGCGGAGTTTCCGGGAGCCAGCGACGAATCGCGAAGAGGATGCCCGCGCCGAGAAGAGCGCCGAATGCCGCTTTGAGGCCGGCCTCGATTTTGGCGCCGCCTGCCCAAATGGGTTTGCCCGCGACGAGCCCGACGAGCGTGCCCGTGGCGGCGGCCGACAAATACGCGATGAGTGGGGAGAACGTCTCGAGACCGAGCCCTCGCACGACTCCGAACGCGGCGAGCCCGCCCACGAAGAGGCCAAGAACGATACCGAGTACGAGGCGTTTCAAGAACATGATCGGCTCACTGGAGCGTCGGCTGACACCACGAACGATCGTCGGCTTCGGGGCACGTCGCGGGATCGGCGATGCAGTCGTTTCCGTCCGTCGCGTTTTCGTTCACGGCGAGAAGCGAGTAGGGCGCGCGTCCATACGTCCCGTCGTCGAGAAGAGGTGGAACCGTGTCCGCGTATTGAATGGCGAAGTCGAACGCGATCCGCTCTCCCACCTTGGGAACGAGCTGCGTCACGGGCGGATTCGGTCGCACTGCGAGCCATGGGACGTAGAGCTCCATCACGTAGCCGTCGTCCACGAGATGCGACACGTAGTCGAACTTGAAGTCGGAGTCGCGGAGGCGCACGGCGCGACCATTCGGATTCGTCGTCGCAGCGCGCCCCGGTGGAACGAGAGCAATGTGCCAGGCCGTGGGATCCGTGCCGTCGGCTGCGCTCACGCCCGTGCGAGGCACCGTGCCGCCGATGAAGATCTGCATGCCATCACCTTCGAAAACGCTCGAACTACCGGCGTCCGTTGCTTGCGAGACGATGATCGTCGCATCCTTCACGTGGAAGAACATGTGGAGCCCGATGCCGGACCACGCGACCTTTCCTTCGACGTGAACGTTCGGAGCCATCGTCGTCGCGCCGGCGTCGGTGAGCGATTGTCGTCCGAAGCCGGGCTCGAAGAAGATGCTGTCGAGCCCGTCGAACTCGCTCGCGATGCCGTCGACGGTTTGTGAGCGTCCCTCGAACGACGGAATCGTAATGCAAGGGTTGAAGCTCTTCACCGAAGTCGCGACGTCCGCAGCGACGTCGGGCGCGGCGTCGGTACCTGGCTGATCTTGAGGACGCAGTTGCGTCGGATCCGAGCTGTCACCGCATGAGGAGAGGAAGAAGAGACCGAGCGTCGTCGAAGCGGCAATCGACGAGACGAGGACCGCGCGAACCAGCGACCATCTTGAAGCGAAGAGCATTGGGCGTGAGCTTAGCTCGCGTGAGGTAGATGGAGAAGCTGCCGAGCAAAGTAAAGTGCACCGCCCATCACGGCGAGGAGGCCGAAGTAGCGGAGCGCCCACTTCGTTCGAATCTCCTTCGCGACCGGCTCTTCTCCGGTTTTGTCGCGACGACTGAACAGGCGTGGAATGGATAAAGCGAGCACGATGATGGCAGGCGAAGCGGGCGCAGCGATGACGAGGCCGACGAGCACTGCGGCGCCGAGGATCCAGGCACGGCGCGAAAACAATTCGACGATCGCCCCGCCATCGAGCGGT
>JAHFDV010000443.1:1974-5237 GCA_023248815.1 Myxococcales bacterium | reverse complement strand
GAGCTCGGGGCAGACATCGTCGTTTATTCGGCGACGAAACACATCGACGGGCAAGGACGCGTACTCGGCGGCGCGATCTTGGGATCGGCGAGCTACATCAAAGACGACGTCGAGCCGCTGATGCGCCACACCGGGCCGTCAATGAGCCCCTTCAACGCGTGGGTTCTCGTGAAGGGATTGGAAACGCTCTCGCTGCGTGTCGATCGCCAGTCGGCGACGGCCATGACGCTTGCGACGTTCCTGGAGAACGACGCGCGAATCAAGAACGTCCGCTACCCCTTCCTCGCGAGCCACCCACAACACGAGCTCGCCAAAAAGCAGATGACGGGCGGCGGCACCGTCGTCACATTCGAGGTCGCCTCGAAGAATCGTTCGGCAAAAGAAGCCGCTTTTGCCTTCGTGGACGCCCTCGAGATCGTCGACATTTCGAACAATCTCGGCGATGCAAAATCCCTCGTGACCCACCCGGCAACGACGACGCATCGGCGTCTCTCGCTGGAAGCTCGCGCTCTCGCGAACATCACGGACGGCGTGGTGCGACTGTCGGTCGGACTCGAAGATCCGAAAGATCTTCTCGCCGACCTCGAACGCGCACTCGACGCCGTCTGAAGCTCGGGCCCTACTACCCAGCGTTCGGCGGCATCTGCGATTCGCGACGCATTCCCGCTTTTCGCACTTCTGTTTCGAGCTTGCGAAAGCGATTGGCGAGCGCGCGCACGAGAGCGCCCGACCACCCTTCGAGTCCGAGCCCTTCCGTCATCGTGGTGCGATCGAGCACGAGAACCGTGACGGCGTCGACCGCTTGCACGCTGGCCGCGCGCGGTTCGTCGAGAAGGAGCGCCATCTCACCGAACACGTCGCCGGGTTCCATGATCGCGAGCGTCTCTTCTTTGCCATCCGCCGTGCGGTACGCGCGACACTTGCCGGAGACGATCATGTACGCGGCATCGCCGTCTTCGCCTTCGCGCATGATCGTGGTTCCCGCCGTGAAGACGCGGCTCGGGAGATGGAGTCCTCCGCGAAGAAACGCGCGAAGATCGCGACTGAGTTCCGACACGCTCTCGTAACGATCTTGAGGACGAACGGCGATCGCTTTCGTGATGATGCCGAGAATGCGCCTCGAGACACCGAGCGGTGGCGCCACGCGTTCGAGAGGAATCGTCTCGCCACGACGCGCGCGCGAGATGAGCACGTTGGGATCGGCGTCATAGCCGTAGGGGCGTTCGCCAGAAACGAGCTCGTAGAGCATCGCGCCGAGCCCGAAGATGTCGGAGCGTTCATCCATCTCCTTCGGATTTCCGCGCGCTTGCTCTGGCGCCATGTAGTCGGGGGTTCCGACGGCGCCAGGAGCGTTCATCTGCGAGTCTTGGCCGGAAGCAGGCGCAGTCTTCGTGAGGCGCGCGAGGCCCCAGTCCATGAGGTAGACCTGACCGAAGCCTGCGACCATCACGTTTGCGGGCTTCAAGTCACGGTGGATGACCCCGCGATGGTGCGCGTAGGCGACGGCGTCGGCGACCTTGAGCATGATGTCGAGGCCCTCTTCGAGCCGCTGCGGTGAGCCCACGGGATGCTGGTGAAGCCAGCGCTCGAACCCTGCGCCCTGAACAAGCTTCATCGTGAAATACGGAACCCCGTTCGGATCGAGCGCGAGCTCGTGAACGGGAACGATGTTCGGGTGCTCGAGCTGCCCCGTGATCTGCGCTTCTGCGATGAAGCCATCTCGGTAGAAGGGCTCCGTCGCGAACGCGGGGTCGAGACGCTTCATCGCAAGGTGCCGAAGAAGATTTCGATCGGTTGCAGGATGCACGTGTCCCATTCCGCCGCGCCCGAGCTCGCGATAGATGAGCAGGTGATGCGGGAGTGGGATCTTTTCGGCGTCCGCTTCGGCTTTGGTCACGCCGTGCTGGCCGCCCACCGGGATCGACTCGATGACCTGAACTGGACGCGCGGCTTGCTCTTCGTTCTTCTCGCTCACGGCCGCGATGGTACACGCCGCCCACGTGCGATCAATGGGCCGTCGTGACTCCCGAGTCGGGGCTACAGCGGCGAAGGGATTCCGATCGGCCCGAGAATGGCTTACTTATCGAGACAAACGTCGACGCCGAGGCCCGTCTTCAAGCAGCACTCGGTGACGGCATCGCAGCCGGTAGAGCAAAGAGGCGGCAAGCCGCCACCCGTGAAGAGGCCCGCAAGCTGCGTCGCGATGCCGGGATCGCTGGGATCGCACTCGTCGACGGTACCGCTGCTCGTGCCGCTGTCTTTCACGCCGCCGTCTTTCGTATTCGTCCCCGTGTCTTTGCCCGAATCTTTCGAGCCGGCGTCCTTGGACTCGGATGCATCTTCTTTCGTCGAAGAATCCGCGGCGCTGTCCTTCTTCGCGTCGGCGCCAGAGTCGGCCGGAACGCCTTGAACGACGGCTTCATCGCTGTCTGCGCAGGCGGCAAATGGAATCGCGCAGAGGATGAAAAGGCCGAGATACTTCTTCATGGGATGGGAGTTATGCCTAAATTCCGACCACCCTGCCACCTCGAATGAAGGTGAATTCTTCGACGGCCGCAGCTTTAAGGCCTGTCCTGTTGGCCAAGGCGAGCGCCGCAAATTTCGGGGTAGTAGCGCTTTCGGGCACGCTCTAAGGGTTGGCGACGAAGTATAAGGGCGGTCCCCATGACCTCCACTCTCGTCGCAGTTGCGTGGCCTTACGCCAACGGCCCCCTTCACGTCGGACACGTCGCCGGATCCCTACTTCCGCCGGATATTTACGCGCGATACTTGCGGCTTCGCGGCGAGAAAGTACTGATGGTCAGCGGCTCCGACATGCACGGGACGCCGATCACGGTCGCCGCCGAAAAGGAGGGCGTCACGCCACAGGAGCTCGCTGCTCGCTATCACGCGCTCCACAAAGAGGGGCTGGCCGCGCTCGGCATTCATTTCGATTTGTTCACGTCGACGGCCACCGCGAATCACGCCGAGGTCACGCAAGACTTCTTCCGCACGCACTTCGAGAACGGCTTCATCGAGAAGCGCGCGATGATTCAGCCGTACGACCCGAAGGCCGAGCGCTTTCTCCCGGATCGCTACGTCGAGGGCGAATGCCCGAACTGCCACTTCAAAGATGCGCGCGGTGATCAGTGCGACAACTGCGGCCGCACGCTCGATCCGCAGGATCTCATCGAGCCGCGGTCGAAGCTCACGGGAACGCCGCCCGAGTTCCGTTCGACGGATCACTTCTTTCTCCTTCTCACCAAGCTCGAGGCCGAGCTGCT
>JAHFDV010000443.1:0-1964 GCA_023248815.1 Myxococcales bacterium | reverse complement strand
GATGCGCGCTCAAGCGAAGGTCGGCGATTGGCGTCCTGCCGTCACGAGCTTCAGCGAGAATTGGATCAAAGAAGGCCTGAAAGATCGCGCGATCACGCGTGACCTCACTTACGGCATCGAGATTCCGAAAGAGGCCGGCACGTTCCCAGACAAGCGCATCTACGTCTGGTTCGACGCCGTCATCGGCTACTTGAGCGCGGCGATCGAAGCTTCGAAAAACGGCGGACCGCCGTGGGAGGACTTTTGGCGTGCGAAAAATGGCGCGCGCCACGTCTACTTCCTCGGGAAGGACAATATCCCCTTCCACTCGATCATCTTCCCTTCGATGCTGCTCGCCTACAACGCGAAGAAGCCCGACGACGAGAAGCTCGCGATGCCGTTCGACATCGTCGCCAACCAGTTCTTGCAGTTTTCGGGAGCGAAGTTCTCGAAGTCGCGCGGCAACGCTTTCTACGTCCTCGACCTCTTGAAGACGTTCGACGTCGACGCCGTGCGCTACTACCTCGTCTCCAATCTTCCCGAAAAGAACGACTGCGATTGGACGTGGCACGACTTCATCGCGAAGGTGAACGAAGAGTTTCTCGCGACGGTCGGAAACTACTTCAACCGCGTGCTCGCTTTCATCGACAAGAACTTTGGCGGTAAGGCGCCCGAAGCGCTCGCACCTGGCATCGCCGTTCCCGACGAGCTCGCTGCACGCGACGCCGCGTTCCGCGCTTCTACCGAGGCGTTCATCGCCGAGGCCGCGCGTGAGCTCGACGCTCGCGAATTCAAGAAGGCATTCCGCGCGCTCATCAACCTCGCGCAGGGTGGAAACAAGGCGATCGACGAGCTCGCGCCTTGGTCGCTCGTGAAGCGCGGCGAAGAAGGTAAAGCACTCGGCGGCCAGATGCTGCTCACGCATCTCTCCGTCATCAAGAGCATGGCGATCGTCTTCACGCCGTTCTTGCCGCACCTCTGCGAGCGCCTCTGGGCACAGCTCGGAGAGACATCGACGAACCCGAAGGCGCTTTCCGAGAAAGCGGGCACCGCGAGCGTTTGGCCAGAACGCCTCGCGACGTTCACGCCGGGTCAGCGCTTTGGGAAGATCGAGCCCCTCGTGCGAAAGCTCGATCGCGATGAAGTGCTCAAAGAATTCACCGACACCGCCAGCGAAGGAAAACTTGCCGTGAACGACAAAGATGCGACGGCTGGTGCAGCCGAAAAGACCGCCAAGAAAGAATCCGCGCCCAAAGCAAAAGCCGAAGCGGCCGCGCCAGGCATCATCGGCATCGAAGACTTCACCAAGGTCGATCTGCGAATCGGGCTCGTCACGAAGGTCGAAGATCACCCGAAGGGCGACAAGCTCTTCGTCCTCGAGGTGGACCTCGGAACGGAGAAACGCCAGATCTGTGCGGGGCTGCGCGGAATCTTCACTCCTGAAGAGCTCCTCGGAAAGCACGTCACGATCGTCGCCAATCTAGCGCCGCGCGTCCTTCGCGGAGTCGAATCGAATGGAATGCTTCTCGCCGTGACGGACGGAGACAAGAAGGCGTTGCTCACGTCTTCCGTCGCCGTGTCTCCAGGCTCAAAGATTGGATGAGCTCTTCGCGAAGCCTCTCGGTGGCGTGCGACGATCAGAAGACGGAAACGTAATCTCGACGCGAAGGCCGCCCGAGGGTGCCGCAAGGACGCAGATGTCACCGTCGTAGCGGGTGACGATTTCCTTCACGACCACGAGCCCGAGCCCCGTTCGCGTGGGGCTCGTCGTGTAGAATGCATCGAAAATCGTTTCGCGCAGATCGGCCGGGATGCCCGGCCCATCGTCTTCTACGATGAGCAGAACGCGTCCATCACGAACCGAAGTGCTCACACGAATCTCGCCGCCGCGCTTTTGCGACTCGATCGCTTGCGCAGAATTCAGGACGAGGTTCGTGACGACCTGCCCGTAGCGGCCGCGGCTTCCTGCGACCAAGGGAATGTCG
>JAHFDV010000442.1 GCA_023248815.1 Myxococcales bacterium | reverse complement strand
CCGTCGCGCGCGTTTCGACGACACTCGACGGCGTGCCGCTCGAAGCTCCTTTCTACGGAGACTCGACGAACTTCAACGTCGCATTGACGCGTCAGTGCCCAAGCCCCCCATCGACGGCGACGGCGGTGTTTACGGCGCACGTTGCAGGCGCGACGTCCGATCCGCCGCCCGTGTCGCTGCAAGTGAGCTTTCGCGGGTGCGACGCCGAGGGCACGCCGCTGATCGCAAAGGCCTACTATTCAGATACCGAGCCGCCCGGTTACGACTCGGTAGACAGCATCGTCGAATCGGACGACTCGGGATGCAGCGTTGGATCGCGTCACTCAGCGAGCACGCGCGCCGGTTCTCTCGTGGCAATGCTCAGCGCGCTCACGATCGCCGTCGTGCGGCTCCGTCGCAAGGCGCGCTGATTCGAACTCAGCCCTTGTCTGCCGTGCCGCCCTTGGTTGCAGCCTCTGCGTCCGAGGGTCGCGCCGGCGCCGCGAGAATCTTCTCCACGACATTCTTCACGGTGAGGCCGAGCTTCTCCGCGAGCACCTTGTCGGGCGCGCTCGCGCCGAAGCGATCGATACCGACGACGATCGCGTCGCCACCGAGATACATCTGCCAGCCGATGGATCGTCCCGCCTCGATGCCTGCGGCGCGCACGCCCTTCGGGAGCACGGAGTCGCGGTAGGCCTCGTCTTGCTCTTCGAATACCTCGAGTGAGAGCGCGCTGACGACGCGCACTTTCTTGCCCTTGGCTTCGAGCTCTTTTTTGGCGCCGATCGCGAGCTGCACTTCACTGCCCGTGGCCACGATGATGAGGTCGGGCTTTCCCCCTTCGGCTTCTGCGAGAACGTAGGCGCCCTTCAGCATCGTCTTGTTGTCGAAGCCGGCTGGCCGCGGAATGTTCGGAAGCTTCTGTCGCGAGAGTGCGAAAGCGGTGGGGCCTTCGGTGCGTCCCAGTGCGATCGCCCAAGCGGCCGCCGTCTCGAGCGCATCAGCCGGGCGAACGACGGCGAGGCCTGGGATGAGGCGAAGCGAGAAGAGCTGCTCGATCGGCTGATGCGTCGGACCGTCTTCGCCGAGCATCACGGAGTCGTGCGTGAAGATCCAGAGGGCCTGCTGCTTCATCAACGACGAGAGGCGAATCGACGGGCGCATGTAGTCGCTGAAGATGAGGAAGGTCGCGCCGTAAGGGATGAAGCCGCCAAAGAGCGCGATCGCATTCACGATCGCGCCCATTGCGTGCTCGCGAATGCCGAAGTGGAAGTTTCTCCCACCGAACTCACCCGCTTCGATACCCGCCGCGCCCTTGATGAGCGTCTTGGTCGAAGGCGCGAGATCTGCAGAGCCGCCGACGAGACCTGGGATGAGCTTGGCGGCCGCTTGCTGAATCACGTTCGAGAGGTTGCGCGTGGCATCTTCTTTTTCGGGAATCGCCTTCACGAGATCGGCCAGGAGCGTGTCGGGGATTTTTTTCGCGAGAAACGCTTCGAGCTCTTTCGCCTTCTCTGCGTTCTTCGACTTCCAGGCGTCAAAGCTCGCCTGCCACGTCTTTTTTTCTTCCGCGAGAGCATCGTTTCGCGCTTTGAAAAGCGCGCGAACCTCTTCTGGAACGAAGAAGTCGGGATGGTCCCAGCCCATGATCTTTTTGGTGGCCGCGATCTCTTCGGCACCGAGTGGAGCGCCGTGCGCCTCGGCCGTGTCGACCGCGTGCGGCGCGCCGTGTCCGATGTGCGTGCGCGCGACGATGAACGTGGGCTTTCCCTTTTCGTTCTTCGCCTTTTCGATCACTTCGAGGATCGCCTTGCGGTCATGGCCGTCGATGCGATGCACGGCCCAGCCGTACGCCTCGTAGCGCTTGCCGACATCTTCGGTGAACGCGATCTTCGTGTCGCCTTCGATCGTGATCTTGTTGTCGTCGTAGAAGACGACGAGGTTGTCGAGCTTGAGGTGCGCCGCAATGCTCGAGGCCTCACCACTGATCCCTTCCATCATGTCGCCGTCGGAAGCGATCGCCCAGACGCGTTGGCCCGAGAACGGTTCGCCGAAACGCGCTTCCGCCATCTTCTGTGCAATCGCAAAGCCGACGGCATTGCCGACGCCTTGCCCGAGCGGCCCCGTCGTCGTCTCCACACCTGGTGTGTGATGCACTTCAGGGTGGCCCGGCGTCTTCGAGTCCCACTGACGGAAATTCTCGAGCTCCTTCAAGGGCAGATCGTAGCCCGAGAGATGAAGCATCGAATAGAGGAGCATCGAAGCGTGGCCCGCGGAGAGGACGAAGCGGTCTCGGCCAATCCAGTGCGGGTCCTTCGAGTCATAACGCAGTGCATTCGTCCACAAGAGGACCGCGATGTCGGCGAGGCCCATGGGCGTTCCCGGGTGCCCACTGTTCGCCTTTTGCACGGCGTCAATTGAAAGGGTTTTTACCGTCTGAACCGCGAGCTCGACCTGATCCATGCGCGCACCTTACCGAGCCTCTTCGCCGGTTGAAAGACCTGTTGGCGCTCCCTGCTGCAATGCAAATTGGAGCCGTTGAAATCTGCTGCCGAAACGACGTCGGCGCCCTACTGAGACGCGCGCACGTTCCAAGAGCCACAAAACGGATGTCAGAGCGGAGGGCCCTGAAACTCCCAAAATGAACGCGTCCACTCGCTCAGCATGTTGTCGTCCGTGATGACCCCAACTCCCGCCGTGCGACGGAGCAGATGGTCGCGCGATTCGAGCGCGTAGCGTGGTGCTGCCGAGGGGTCCTGTTCGACGAGAAGGCTGTCGGCGAGCTCCATGAAGCGAGCCCACGCTAGCGGCGCGTCTTTCTCCAAAGACTCGGGCTCGGCACCGTCGATGCGTGTCTCGCGGAGCACTTTCGCAAAGCGTTCGCGATCGAACGTGATGGGGGTATCGCTCACGGCGACGAAGTTCACGACGCGAATGGCGTATGGAAATACGGTGGCGGCGGTGCGCTCGGCTTCTGGAGACGAGGTCGCGTTGAAGTAGCTGACGGCACCCGGCAACATGTGCTCTCGCGTGAGCTCGTGGAACTCTCTCGAAAGCACGTTCGTCGCGTGCGCGCGCCAATGAATGCTCGTGTTCATCACGAGCACGTCGAACTTCTCCGACGGATGACGCCGAAACCATCTTCGCCCGTCGTCCACGTGCATTCGCACCTTCGGATTTCGGAGAATGCTGCGAATCGCCGAGCTCTTGGCGATGAGGTCCAGATAGCCCGAGTTGATCTCGATGACGTCGACCGACTCCACCTCGGGAAGGTGCGCGATCACTTGCACCCACGAGCCCGAGGACAGCCCCACGACACACACTCGCTTCGGATGAGGATGCAGGGCAGAAAGGGCGAACGCACGCTCGATTCCGTTCTTGTCGTCGACGAGAGAGACGTTGAACGCTCCATCATACGCGCCGCCTCCGTACACGGCGCCATTGGCGCTCACGGCGATCACTCCGTGCCGATTCTCGAGCACGTCTACGAAGCGCTTTTCCGGTTTCCAAGTCTGCTTGTAAAGCAAGCGCTCGTAGAGATCCGAGAAGAGATATGGCGACGAAGTCACGAGAACGATCGCCGCAAAAGGTGTCGCGGCGAAGATCGCGCGGCGTCCCTTCCCTTCTGCGAGAGACGCCGCCCAGGCCGCGAGCGCCAAGCCGAGAATCAGAAATGCGATCGAGAGAGCGCGCGTCGAGAGATGATCCATGAGAACGATGCCCGAGAACGAGCTTCCCAGCGCCGAGCCGACGATGTTCGCGAGATACACATAGGAGAGGCGCGCCCCTGCGCGGTGGTCCGCTGGGATCGCGAAGTGCGCAACGAGCGGGAGCACTGCACCGAATAGAGCTGCCGAGAGCGCGACCACGACGAGCGCGAGCGTCCACGCCGACTCGCCATGCCCCGGCCAATCAGGTGTCCCTGTTCCTGCGTATTCGACGGTTGAGAGCCACGCCAGGAGCGGAATGACCACGAACCCGACGGCATTGGCCAGCGCGAGAAAGGCCGCGAGCGGGATCAACTCGGCACCGTTCGACGTCTCCATGGGCTTGCAAAATTTCCTCGCGACGAGCGAGCCCAACGCAACGCCGAGCAAGTAGAAGCCGAGGAGGAGCCCAAACGCCGATGGAGAGGACCACGACACGAAAGAGAACGCGCGATACCAGAGGATTTCATACGAGAGCGCGACGAAGCCCGAAAGCGCGGCCGTCGTGAGCGCGAAGACGAATCGGCCACGCAAAAAAGCGCTCCGAGATTCGCTTGCCGCTGCGGGCTCGCCTTGCACCACGCGGCGAGGCTATCGCGAGGCCACGGAGAATCGGAGGCCGAATTTCTGGCGGGAAGTGCGCGCCGCTAGCGTCCCTTCTCGATCGCGGCATTGTGCGCGCCATAGCTCTCCGAGAAGGTGTGTCGTCCGGCGCCCTTGGCGACGAAGTAAAAGTAGCGGTGTACCGATGCCGAGAGCACGGCGCCAAGAGAACGCAATCCGGGATTCGCGATCGGCGTCGGGGGCAGCCCTTCGTGCGTGTACGTGCTGTAGTCGTTCTCGGGATCACGATTCATGTCGCCCGTGATCTTGCCGCGATAGTCGGCGCACGCCGGGCGTTCCGGCTTCTCGAGGCAGCCATAGCCGGACGTCGGATCGCTCTGGAGCTTTCCCTTGGTCTCGAAGAGCGGCTCGCGGAGACGATTCAAGAAGACGCCCGCGATGATCGGACGCTCTTCGTCGACGACCGCTTCTTTCTCGACGACCGAGGCGAGTGTCACGATCTCTTCGCGACCGAACTTCAACGTGCGCCCGAGCTCTAGCGCGTCCGAGGCGTGACGATCGAGGAGCGACGTGTAACGCTTCTCGAATTCTTGCACCATGCGCCGCACGACGTCTTCGGCGAGCGAGTCGCCGGGAAACTCGTAGGTCGCCGGAAAAAGGAACCCCTCCGCGCTCGGACGCGCGATGCGCAACTCTTCGAGAAGCTTCGGCTCACGCGTCGCGCGCAAGAATTCTTCTTTCGTGCAAATCAGCGAAGATTCGAGCCTCTTTCCGATGTCGTGGCGATTGAAGCCCTCGGGCACGGCGAGCTTCACGCGGTCGCCGGATCCGCGCTCGGCAAGACGTCGCGTGATTTCTCCGAGCGCGAGGCCGTCGCTCAAGAGGTGCACGCCTTGGGTCGGCGCGTGCGGTCTTCGGAGGGTCACGTAGATTTCGAAGAGGCGCGCGCTCGGGATGAGCCCTTCTCTTTCGAGATCGGGCGCGATGGTTTCGTACGT
>JAHFDV010000441.1:4779-5261 GCA_023248815.1 Myxococcales bacterium | reverse complement strand
CGATCGTCTCGCTCAAAGAAGAGCTCGAGGCGGTCGACTGGTATCAGCAGCGCGCCGAAGCCACGAAAGACAAAGAGCTGCGCGCCGTTCTCATTCACAACAAGAATGAAGAGATCGAGCACGCGATGATGACGCTCGAGTGGATTCGCCGTCACAGCGAAGTCTTCGACGAAAACATCGACACGTACATCGGAGTGAAGGGGTCGATCCTCGAAGCAGAGAAAGCTTCGGAAAGTGGCGGCGGCGCCAAGAGCGCCAAGAAAAAAGGCTCCGACAAATCCGAGAGCAAGAATGAGCAAGAGAAGGACACGTCTCCCAAATCGCCGGATCTCGGCATCGGTAGCTTGAAGGAGGACAAATAATGGATCTGCTCAAGCGAAAGCTCGCTCCGCTCACGAGTGAAGCGTGGGACCAAATCGACGAAGAGGCGCGCCGCGTGCTCACGTTGAATCTTGCCGGTCGCAAGATCGTCGACTTCTCGG
>JAHFDV010000441.1:0-4769 GCA_023248815.1 Myxococcales bacterium | reverse complement strand
CGGATGGACTCTCGGTGCAGTAAATACGCGTCGGCGTCGCCCGATCGACCCGCTCGTGCCAGGTGTCGAGCACGAGCTCCGCATCGTGCAGCCGCTCGTCGAATTGCGTGCATCCTTCACGCTTCCGATTCTCGAGCTCGACCAAGCGGCGCGCGGTGCGCACGATCTCGATCTCGATGCGGTCGTCGCCACGGCCGAACGTGTCGCGCGCGACGAAGATACGGCGATCTTCCACGGTTACAAGGAAGCGCAGATTCGCGGCATCATCGAGGCGAGCCCGCATACTCCGGTCGACGTGAAAGCCCCCCTCGACTGGCCGCGTGCCGTCGTCTCCGCGTACGAAACGCTTCGCATCTCCGGCATCAGTGGACCCTACGTCTTGGCGCTCGGAATCGAAGCGTACGACGAGCTGAATATCGTGAGCGAGATGGGCTACCCAATTCGTCATCGCCTCGAAGAGACCCTTCCGGATCTCTCGTTCGTGCGTGCGGCCGCCATCCAAGGTGGCGGCGTGCTCGTTTCGAAGCGCGGCGGAGATTACGAGCTGTCGGTCGGACAAGACTTGTCGATCGGCTACACCGCGCACGATCGCAAAGACGTCGAGCTCTACATCACCGAGAGCTTCACGTTCCGCGTGCTCGAGGACAAAGCTGCGGTGTACTTGCGTCGCACGCCTCCGCCAGCGAAGTAAGCACGCGTCGTATTTTGCGCGACGGGGCAAGCGCGTGAGCGAGTGCTGAGAGCACGTCCGGAAACCGCCGCCACTCGCGAAAATTTGCCCGCCTGCTTTTGCGAGCGGGACAAATTTCCCGAGTCCAATAGCAACGGTTGTGGGCCGTGCTCCGCGTTGTTCTTTGGGCAAGTCCGGTTTCCGGACTTGCTCTAAGCTCGCTCATGGCCAACGCGTCGCGCAGAATTCTCCCGTGGCTTTCCCTCGCCGCGCTGCCGTGCGCGATGTTCTTCGCGTGCTCGAACGACGAAGGTGCACCCGCGACGCTCGACGAGAACGATGCGTCGACCTCCGCCGACCGCAGCGTGCAAGAGATCGAAGACGGATCCACGGCGAGCGACGCTTCGCTCGGCGAAGAGACGGCCGTCGACGCCGGCTACCCGGTTTACGATGGCGGAACCGCCGGCAACGGCGACTTCACGAATGGGCCAACCTTCACGAAGGCGCCTGAATTCACGGTTCCCGCCGCTGCGCCGCGCGGCAAGGTCTACGCGTTCAACATGGACTCGAAGACGAGCAAGATCTACCCCGGCATCAGCGGCGCATATACGCGCGCCGTCTCGGTCTACGTTCCAAAGCAAGTCTTGAGTGGCGTCGCGACGCCGTTCATCGTCGTCCAAGACGGAAGCGGGTTCGTCGCATCGATGAAGGACGCCCTCGACACGCTCATCTTTCAAAAGCGCGTGCCTCCGATGGTTGCGATCATGATCAATCCAGGTCCAGGAGATGGGCGCGGAAGTGAGCGCGGGCTCGAATACGATCGCGTCTCGGAGGACTACACGACGTTCATCGAAACGGAGGTCTTGCCGATCGTCCCGAAGGTCGCGGCGATCAAGGCGGACATCGCGAATCTCGTTTTCACTTCCAATCCCGAAGGCCGCGCATCGATGGGGTGCAGCTCGGGTGGGGCCGCCGCGTTCACGATGGGCTGGTTCCGTCCGGATCTCTATCGCCGCATCCTCACGTATTCGGGCACGTTCGTGAATCAGTACCCGGAGGCGGCGTATCCCCACGGCGCGTGGGGCTATCACGAGAGCTTGATCGCGGCGGCCGCGACGAAGCCGCTGCGCGTGTTTTTGCAGGTCGGTGAAGACGACAACAATCTCGACGCGTCCTTCAAAGATGCGATGCACAACTGGATCACGGCCAACAAGGCGATGGCGAGCGTGCTGAAGACGAAAGGGTACCCGTATCGTTTCGTCTTCTCGAAAGGGGCGAAGCATTGCGACGGCGGCGTGCGTTCCGAGATCTTGCCGGGGTCGCTCGAATGGCTGTGGCAGGGATACCCGATTCCGTAGGCGAGATCCTTTTCGAAATCGCCGAGTAGAGCTCCCGCCGACTCCGAGAGGCACCAAATAGCTCGTCTGATCTTGACGTTCGTCGCCAAGGTAAAGAATGCGTCGCGCTCTAAGTGGTTGGTCGACGCCGTGCAAGAGCGTGCTGAATTCGGGATTCACGAAACCTATTTAAATGAAGCGAGTCGTGAAAGACCGATATTAAAAGCTCCAAAGCGAAGGGCGCGTTAGCGATTAGGTAATGCTCTTTCCACCGGCGATCCGCGCACGCGGAGTGTGACTCTTGCGGAACGCGATGCGCACTATTGAGAATCGCCGGTGTTCCAGGCCGCGGTAGTAGGCGCGCTACGACTCGTCGTCTCCTCGCCACATGCTATGGAAATCGAATGCGTCGTGCTTTTGTTCGAGCGTTGGGGCTTCTTGCTTCGCTCTCCGCTCTCTCGTTGCTCCCGGCTTGTGGCGGTGAAGACGACGGCAGTCAGCTCCCAGGCGAAGACAAGAAGGACGCGGAGGCGAAGGACGGCGCATTCGCTCCGCCCCTCGACGACGGCGGCGCTCTTCCGCCATCCGACGCCTCTTCCGACGGAGCGCCGACACCAGCGCTCGAGACCGTTCATTACGTCGGTCGATTCGACTTGTCCGATCCGGAGAAAGCGAAATTCGATTGGTCAGGAAATGCCATAACCGCGCACTTCACGGGCACGGCGATCTCGGTCGAGCTGAGGGATCACGATCAGAACTTCTTCCAGGCGATCCTCGACGGCAAGGTTCAGAAGAAATTCAAGGGTACGACAGGCACGCATGTTCTCGCGACCGGGCTCAGTGCGGGCGAGCATACGATTACGCTCTATCGCCGCACGGAGCCGATTTTCCAGGAGACGCAATTTCTCGGATTCAAGATCACGGGCGGCGCGCTAGTGCCGACGGCTTATCCCGTCACGCGTCGCCTCGAAATTGTCGGCGATTCGATCAGCGCGGGCTTCGGCAACGAGGGCGCTGGACCCTGCGCGTTCACCGCCGATACCGAAAACGCATACGACACGTACGGCGCGATCGCCGCGCGCGCTGTGTCTGCGGAGCAATCGGACATCGCGTGGTCGGGAAAGGGCATGACGCGCAACAACGACGGAACGACGACGAGCACGATGCCAAGCATCTACAAGCGAACGATCGCGGCGTTTGGCGGTTCCGTTTGGAACTTCTCTTTCGCTCCCGATGCGATCGTCATCAATCTCGCAACGAACGACTTCGCCAACGGCGACCCGGGAAAAGAGTTCGTCACGGACTACACGGCCTTCCTCGCGTCGCTTCGCACGCGCTACCCGAAGGCGCGTTTGTACGTTGCGCTCGGACCGATGCTGACGGGAGCGAACTTGACGAAAGCGAAGGGATATTTGGAAGACGTCGTCGCTGCGCGCAAGAAGGCGAAGGATACGAACGTCGCGTTCCTCCAATTCGCAACCCAGAATGCCGCCGCGGATGGTGTCGGTTGCGTCGGACATCCGAACGTCACCACGCACAAGAAGATGGCGGCCGTGCTGACGGCGGCGCTCAAAAACGATCTCGGCTGGTAGGCCTCGCAAGAAGGCCCGAAACCTCCCGCCGTGTGTCGCGGGAGGTTTCGTTGCACCTCAGCGCGCGATCTTCTGCCGACGATTCCGCCGGTAGCCCACGACGCTCGCCGCAGCGATCACGAATGCGGAGAGGGGAATGTCCGACCGCTTGGAAGGCGTCGCGCTGCAGCCGGGCTCCGAGAACGAGTCATCGGCGTTCGCCGTTCCGCTCGCGCCATTCTTCGATGGTGATCCGCTGGAGGTGATGGGCGCTCCCTTGTCGTCGACTTCGGTGATGCAGAGATAGTTGTCGGCCCAGGAACCCGTTGCGTCAGCAGACTCGTACCAGCGAACGCACGTTTCACCCGCGATTCTTCCGGCGGTGCTCCATGCGAGCCGGAGCTTCGAATCATTCGGAAGGCAGAGGAAGTTGTCGGCCCAAATGGCAGGGTCGTGCTCCGCGATCTCCGCGATGTTCGTGCACTGCATCCCGTCGATGGGGCCCGCACTCGACCAGCGCGCGCCGATGTCTTGGTCGCTGCAGAAGTAATTGTCGGCCCAAGAATTCTTGTCGGCCGGCTCGTCGACGCTCACGCACGTTTGCGCGTCGTTCTTGCCGTCGCTGCTGTACGTATACGGGCCTTCGCGGCAGTCCGCGGTGCCGGAGATGCAGAGGAAGTTGTCGTTCCACGTGCCTTTGTCTGCCGACTCGTTCCAGTTGAGGCAAGACTTGCCCGCGATCGGACCGGCGGAGCTCCATTCGAGGATGTATTCAGAATCGCTCGGCACGCAGAGGAAGTTGTCGGCCCAGGCTGCCGGAACATCGTCTGCGGACTCGGTGACGTTGACGCAACGCTTTCCAGCGATGGGGCCCTTGTTCGACCACTCGAGGCCGATGGGGGTCGCCGTGCACATGTAATTGTCGGCCCATGAGTTCATGTCGGCCGGCTCGTCGACGCTCACGCAGGTTGCGCCCTTGTTCACTCCGTCGCAGCTGAACGTGAAACCCGCGGCGGATCGATCGCACGTCTTGCAATAGTTCGTGCCGGGACCGCCGCCCCACCACTCCCAGTGCCAGAGCTCGGAGGGGACCGTGCGCTTGAATCCGTACGCGGCGGCGTTCGCGACGAGCCAGTTGTAGACGCCCGGGCTCGCCGTGTTCAAGTCGAGCGCGTGTCCGCTCTGATGATT
>JAHFDV010000002.1 GCA_023248815.1 Myxococcales bacterium | reverse complement strand
GACGGTGGTTTTTCCTGCCCCCATGAACCCGCTGACGACGATTGGACGCATCGTTTGGGTGTACACCGCCCGAGAACAGGCGAGAACCCTGATCGCGCCACGGAGTTCGTCGATGCCCGTGGGGTCAGCTCGGGCGTTGCGTTACTCGCACTGATCGCAGCGGCCTTTGAGCTGCAGCTCGAAGTTTTTCGCCGAAACGGCGCGGGGCGCAAATGCAGTGGTCGTCACCTTCACTGCGACTCCGGGAAGGCAGGCGACCTCTCCGCAGTCGGTGCAAATGAAATGCGGATGCATGGTCTCACCGCCTTCGGCCTCGGCTTCGGAGCGAAGCTCGAAACGCCACACGTGATCGCCGTGATCCGTGCGCGACAAGATTCCGGCATCGGCCATGTCCACGAGGTTGCGATACACGGTCGCGCGATCGAAGCCTTGATCACGCACGGCGTCGAAGAGCTCTGCGTGACTCATCGGCGTCTTCGCCAAGATGAGGACGCGAAGCGCCGCGATCCGTGGCGAGGTGCTGCGCAGCCCTTTCGCGCGCAGCTTTGTCTGGAGGTCGACCATGGGCGTGAGCGGCCATCCTCGTTTCGTCTTCACGGCGCGAACCATCTCTCTTTCATCGTAGCCCTACGCGCCTCGCCCTCAACCGACAGCGCCAAGAACCGCCTCACGTAGATCGCATTGCCAACGACAGGTCATCGACAAGATTGAGCTTACATTGTCGCACCTTATGCGACCGCACTGAACGGAGAACTGGTCCGCTCGAGATCAAGTTTGGTACCCGCGGATCATGGCTCGCTCTTCTTCGACTCCCTCGCCGACTCCTGCCGCTGTCCCCTCACAGGGCCTCTCCGGCGTCCGCGGAGAGTTCGTCGCTTCTCTCGGCCGACGCATTGCCGACGCCAAGCTCGCACTCTTGCGCATTCGCGGCCCCAAGGACGAAGCCCTCATCGACTTTTCGAGACGCGTTCACATGCTCGAGAATTCGTCGCGACTTTTCCGCTTCGACGCAATGACGGAATCGTTGGCGGCTCTCACGGCGCGCCTCCCCTCGCTGAAATTTCCCCAAGACGCACGCGAAGTAGCGGCGCTTCTCGATCGCATGCCCGAGCTCGCGTGGACCGTAACGCCGAGCCGCCTCCCCGAAGCCATCCTCGAAGATGTGCCCCTTGAGACTCGTTCGGAAGAGACGAACGCAAAGGGCGACTCCGCGGGAGCACTGCTCGAGGATGACGCGAGCGCAGACGACGCGATGGCACAAGACGACGTCGTCCACGAAGAAGAGCGCAGCCTCGCGCTACCGCTCGTCGCGGTCGCCGCCGACCCCGTTCATGAAGCGATGGCGACAGCTCCGTCCACCTCCTCGGTGAACGCCTCGATCGACGAGGTCATCGAATCGAGCCTGCAAAAGCTCGAAGCCGAAAGCCAGCCGCCTGCAGATGTCGCGCCCCTCGAGCCGGGAGCTCTCGAGATGGTGCCCCTCGAACCAGCGTCATTCGGAAGAAGTGCGATCGAGCCCGCGCCGCGCACCATCGCCGAATTGCGATCGCTAGCGCGTGTCGACATCCTCGCCCTCGGAGACTTTGCCGCGGCCAAATTGCCGTGGTCGCTTCGCAATGCAGAGAACGCAGGCGAGTTCTCGTTCGTCGGACGAGCGGCTCCTCCGTCGATTGCACTACTGGATGCGGATCTCGCAGAAATGGACGCCGTTCTCGAAGAGTGGATGGACGACGCGTCGACGGAAGCGATCCCCGTCATCGTCATCGGTTCGTTCGAGCGCCCAGGCGCCGCTTCGCGTTTCATCGCGCTCGGCGCTGCCCGCGTGCTCGAGAAGCCCTTCACACGTGGCACGTTGATCGATGCGATTGGCGAGTTCATTCCCGCTTCGGAAGAGGTCGCGAGCAACGCGATCACGACGAACACTGAAAATGTGTCCGCCGCGCAAGATTGGTCTCCCGACACGAACGACGTCTTGCACGATATCTCTTCGACGCTTTCGCGCATTCGCGCGCTCGTCGACAAGCCCGTTCCCGCACGCCCCAAGGCTCTTTCGAACGTTGCCGACGTCGCCGGAACGCGCGCGTCTTCGAGTCGTCACGCGCAAGCGCACGTATCGCTCGAGGGTCGAACGATCGTCGTCGCCGATCACGATCCCGGCATCGTGTGGTTCTTGGGTGACGTGCTTCGCGCGCAAGGAGCGACGGTCCTCGAAGCCACCGACGGAACTGCCGCGCTCGAGTTGACGTTGAAGCACTCGCCGGATCTCCTTCTCGTCGACATCTTGCTTCCGACCGTGGACGGTCTCGCGCTCACGCGCCTCCTCAAGCAAGACATCGTGCTGCGTGATCTCCCCGTGCTTCTTCTCTCGTGGAAAGACGATCTTCCGCGACGTGCGCGCGAGCTCGGCGGTCTTGCGGACGGCTTCTTGCGAAAAGAGAGCGGTGAAGGCGTCGTCCTTGCGCGCGTTCGCGAAGCGCTCTGGCGACGAGCGCGTTTCGAAGATCGTCTCATCGAGCGCGGCGACGTGCGCGGGCGCATGGACGGTCTCGCACCGACGACGCTCATCCGCTCGCTCGCGAAGTTTCGTCCTAGCGCGCGCCTCGTCGTCGAGGACGACGTGCACACGCTCGAGCTTCATGTGAGCGGCGGAACGCTCGCCTACGCAGCGCGGCTCGGGCCGCATCCGATTCGTGGACGCGGCGTCGTCCCGCATTTTCTCGCGCTCCGATCGGCACGCTTCGCGGTTCTCGACGCGTGCGCGCCTGCAGAAGTGCCGAATCTCGAAGGCTCTCTCGAAGATCTTCTCGATCCCATCATCGGCCGCGCTCGTGGCGCCGCACATGCACTTTCGGGACATCGCCTCTTCCACGTCGAGAAGGTCGACCTCCACCTTGCCGCAGCGACCGCCGAGCTCGCAGCCTTTCCGCCGAGCGCACGCGCCATCGCCGAAGCGATTGCGGGAGGCGCGTCGATCTCTGAAATCGCGCGCACGATGGATCTCGCAGAAATCGAGCCTGTCTTGACGTTCCTCGCGTGGCGCGGACTCGTCCGTGGAATCTCTTTCTCGACGAAGAACGAAACGCCGCCTGTTCGAACAGAGCTCGCCTCGGCACCACTTCTTTCACCGACTCCTTCGCCGACGCTCGACACGCTCGCGAGCCTCTTCTCCGCGAAGTCGCCCGTGCCGCCCGCCCAAGATCTCTACGGCCGCACCGATGTCGATTCGATCTATGGCGTCAGCGATATCTCGCCGACGACTGCGCGCGTCGACGTGGCTCCGCTCAACCTCACGCCGACGCCCAGCGAGTATCCCGTCGAGATCGACGTCCGATTGACACCACTTGCAGGCGAGGTCGAGAGCCACGGCACGAAGAAAGAAAAGAGCAACCGCGGAATCTACATCGGCGCTGCCGTCGTCGCGATCGCTCTCGTATTTCTGCTCGCCCCCTTCCGCACGAGCACGATGATTGCGCCTGCCTCCAACGCCCCAGCCGCCGAGGCCGAGCGTTACGAGGGCGAATCCCCGGCGACCTTGCCTCCCGTCGTGACGGCCACCCCCACACCCCTTGCGGTCGAAACGCTTCCGAACGCGGAGAGTGTCTCGCCAAGTGCAGTCTCTCTCACCCGCGACGCCGGAATCGCGCCATAGTCCGACGAATGTCGGCTCGCCTTCGCGACGACCGTTCCGCGGTCGCGCGTACATCAAGTTCACGCTCGGAGAGACGCTTCGTCCGATTTGTGTGCATGACTTCGGTCATCGCGGCATGCGGCGGTTGTGGCTCCAAGAAGAACGTCTCGACCGACAAGGCTGAGGCCGCGGCGCCGGCTTCCGAGAAGAGCGGAGGGACCGCGACCGAACCCGCGAAGTTCATCGTCGGATTCGACGCAACGCGCTCATTCGGAAACTGCGTGGCGAACGATCACGGAGTCTTCGTCGACGTCGGAACGAGCGAAGCCGAAGGTCGAGAAAAGGTCATGAGAGAGGGCGAATCGTGGGCGCGCATCCAGCCGCGTCAAATCGACCTCCCGTTCTTCGCGACGGCAAGTGAGGCGGAGGTTCCGCTCGATCACCTGAGCCTGCGCGTGCATTTCCTCGCGGCAAAAGGCATCGAGGCGACCTTGAACGGGCGTCGCATCGGACGCACGCCCTCGAAGAGCAACGACATCGTCACGATCCCCCTTGCGACCGACGACATGCGGCTCCGGCCCGGGGCGAATCACCTCGTGCTCCACTTCACGGGAGCGCCGAAGATTCACGCGGACGCTCTCGGTGAGCTCGCATGGGTGCACCTCGGCACGAGCCCCGCAGAAGCCAACTATCGAGCGCCGACGGAAACTTATCTGCGTGGCGAGCGCACGATCGACGGTGTGCCGCGTCGGACGATTCATCTTCGCAACGGAGCGACGATTCGGTGCACGACATGGGCGCCGCGCGGTGCGCGTCTTCAGTTCGAGACGTCGGCGAGCAGCGGCGAGGGAGATCTCGCGATCAAAGTTCACTCGGATCGCCGAGGTACGAAGAACGTAGCGACGGTTCCCGTGCGCCTTCCGGCGACGAACAAACAAGACATCGCGCTCGGGAATGACTCCGACGAAGCCGTCTCGTTCGAATTCGGCGCGACCAGTAGCGGGACTGGACGCGTCGCGATCGTCGAGCCGATCATCGGAGTCCCCGCTCCCGAGTCTCCCCCGAAGACGCCGTCCGTAAAGAACGCCGTCATCGTCATTCTCGGTTTCACCGACCCTCATGCGCTCCGGAGTTACGGAGGTGCCCTCTCACTCCCGAATATCGAAAGCCTCGCGACGACAGGAACGCTGTTCGAAAATCACTTCGCTACGACCAACGTCGCCAACGGAAGTGTCGCGAGTGTCCTCGCCGGCAGACCCGCGAGCGAGCTGCGCATGACGGATGGCGGAAGTCGGATCGGTGATTCGGTCGTAACGCTCTCCGTTGCGACGGGCCCTGCCGGTTTCGTAAATGGCTACTTCACGGCCAATCCGACGACATTTTCGAACTTTGGGTTCGCGCGTGGCTTCACGGACCGCAGCGAGATCGGGCTGGGCGAACCGGCGACCGTCGTTTTTGATCGCGCCGCAAACTTCGTGCGCGGTGCGAAGGGAAAGAGGTTTCTCGCGGTCGTCCACGCTCGCGGCGCGCATCCGCCATGGGATGTCACCGCAACGGACCTGAAGGTGCTCGCGCCCCCCGACTACGCCGGTGCGATCGATCCACGCCACGCGGGAGATACGCTCGCTCGCGCACGTCATATCCCGCCGCTCCTTCGGCTCACCGACGCCGATCGCACGCGCACTTCGGCGCTCCTCCGCCAGTCGCTCGAAGCGCATGATCGCGCGCTCGGCCTCCTTCTCGAAGCCATTCGCGAGACGGATCCTGAGACGCTCATCGTCGTGACGAGCGATGTGGGACCGAACGCGAGCCTCGTGAGTCCATTTGCCGAAGGCGGCGCTCTCAACGAAGGTGCGCGCCGCATTCCGCTGATTCTCCATTGGCCGAATGGCACACCTCGCCACGACGCACTTCCGAGCATGGACTACGACGTGACGCGCACGGTGCTCGAAGCGCTCGGCTTCTCGACGCCGCCTACTTTCATCGGTGAAGATCTTGCGAAGGGCGCATTTTCGAGGCTCTTTCGTCCCATCGTCGCCGCGAGCCGCGATCGCAGACTGGTCGAACAAGGGACGTTCGTTCTCGAAGAGCGCAGGAACCTCGTCCGCTTGTGCGATCTCGCGATTGATCCCGACTGCCTCACGGATCTTTCGAGCTCACATCCCGTCACACTCGAGCTCTTGACGGCGCGGCGACGCGCAGAGCCGAAGACCGACGTCAAACGTGACGCCGCCGTCATCGGCGCCAAGGAAGCGCTCGATCTTCTTTCCTGGGGACACGACGAACCTTGAGCGCGCTCAGCGCTTGAAGCCGAACGCGACCGCGAGGACGAGAAAGAAGAACGAGACGAGGTGGTTCCACTTCAACGTCTCGTTCAGGTAGAGCACGGAGAAAACGGCGAAAACGACGAGCGAGATCACCTCCTGCATCACTTTCAGCTGAATCACCGAGAACGTCGCCGAGCCAATGCGGTTGGCCGGTACCTGCAGGACATATTCGAAGAACGCGATGGCCCAGCTCACGAGAATCACCTTGAAGAGCGGCGACTCTTTGAACTTCAGGTGCCCGTACCAGGCGACGGTCATGAAGATGTTCGAAAGGATGAGGAGGGGAATCGCCAGCATGGGGCCCCATGAGAAGCGCTTTCCAGCCCTCTCCGCAAGACCTGCCTTTCACGATGGCGGCCGCTATGGTACGAGCGAGGCTCTGTTGGGGAGGTGGCCGAGTGGTCGAAGGCGCATGATTGGAAATCATGTGTGGGTGCAAGCTCACCGAGGGTTCGAATCCCTCTCTCTCCTCTAGTTTTTTCGGGTGTTGCGAGCCCACCCCCACCACCGCCCCCATTTCCTGAATGGGCAATCGGTGGGCAATCGCGCTCGTGTTCAGTGGCGATCTCAGGGATGGCCGTCACGAGCGGCGACAGCGTCCCGAGATTGATCTCGGACCATTGGCGAGCGGCGCGGCGGTAGTGATTGATCATCTTCGAAGTGGTGTGGCCCGTTCGATCGGAGACCCACGTTTCCGTTTTCCCGTTCGCGAGGGAGCTCGTGACGAACGTTGCGCGTAGGTCATGCACTCGCAGCGCGCGGCGGACCTCGTCGTTCTCGACGAACAGATCTTCTCGAGTGACACCCGCCGTTCGGAGGCCCGCGCGTAGGTGATCCGAGAGGTCGTTCGTGTACACCCTTCCGTCGCCCTCCCCGAAGATGTGATGGTCCGCCGTTGCCTTCGGCCGAGAGATGCGCTTCCAGACTTTGAGCGCAGCGACCACACTCGGCTCGAGTACCCATCCACGCGTCTGGTCCGTCTTGTTCCGGTCGAGGAAGAGCATCCCTCGCTCGAGATCGATGTGTCGCCAGCGAAGCGAAGCGAGCTCGTCGCGGCGAAGTCCCTCCCTCGAGAGAATGCCGAAGTAGAGCCGGCGCCACAGTGGCACCTTCGGGCATGCGAGGAGCGCCCGATCTTCGGACGGGTAGAGAAGCGTGAAGCGTCGCGAAACCTTCACTGAAGGCAGCCAGCGCGCCGGGATGGGGTTCGTGTTGAGCAAGCGACCAGGGTAGACCGCGAGCGCGAGTACGCGGCGCAGCACCTGGGCGACGTGGCGGCGCGATGCCGCTCCGAGGCGCGTAGGAATGGCCTCGAGGACGGCGTCCGCATGCTCGAGCGTGACGCTCTCGATCGGCAAGTGCCCGATCGTGGGGAGTACGTAGAGGCGAAGAAAGCGGCGATCGGCCTCGACGGAGCGCTTCTTCAAAACGTGATCGGGGTAGCGTCGCGCGAGCTCACCTTCGGTCCAACGCTTCGCGAATCCCTCGAACGTCACGCCATCGGGAGAAAGCGCTTCCGCCTCTCCCCGACAGATGACGTCGACGGCTGAGAGCACAGCCGCCCACGGCGCGCCGGGCCGAGCATCTGCACCGATCTTCACGAGCTTGGCGGCGTCGTCTGCGCGCTTCGCACGAAAGAGGCGCTGCGCGATTCCTGCGAGCGCTGTCATGCGCTCCCGTGCTTCGTCGGGCTGCTCGCGCGTGAAGTGCACGAGCGGAAGCGTGACGCGGTCGCCGGCAACGCGGATGCGCGCGGAGTACCCGGTCGCGGTGGGGATGAGCTCGCCGACGGCTGGCTTAGCCATGGCGCACCTCGAGTGCGAGAGTTAGGGTTTGCATTGTTCGATCTCTTTCCTAGGTCGGACCACGCTCCCGGCTGTTAGCGCAGCGCGGGAGCTTTCATTTTCAACGCTTCGACTTCTTTGCCGGCGCAGGGAAGATGGCCGCGTGTTCGCGCTTGATGAGCAGTCGAAGAATCTGAGCAGCGGGCAACTCGTGATGAGCCGCGAGTGCTTGGATTCGTGCCCACTCCTCCTCGCTGAAGCGGATGTTGAACACCTTCTCTCGCATCGAATCAGTATGCACGACGGCGCCTTTCGTATGTACGACGTACTACAGTCGCCCAATGTATATACAACGAGCTACGACGTTGTCCAGGTCGAAAGTAACTAAACCTTCGTCCAAGTCACTGCTCAAACGTTCAAGTGCTGAATGGTCCTACCAAAATTCATTTTCATATTTCAAAAATGGCCAAATTTTTGGACGATAACAAGGTGATGTGTTCTCCTGTGAACCAGATGGTTAACAAGACCCCGGAACCCAGCGTTTTCGGCAGATACCTGCGCAAACGACGCATCGCGGCTGGAATGAGTCTTCGCGAAGTGGCCGATGCAATGAGCGTCTCGCATGTCTTGATCGCCGAAGTTGAACGCGGTGTGCGCACATCCCTGAAACGCGAGCGCTGGAAGCAGCTCGCCGAGATCATCCCGGGCTTCTCTGAGGACGAGATCGAACGCGAAATGGCGCCACTCAGAGGCGTGCAGCTTGAGCTTACGGACGCGCCGCGCGCATATTTAGACTTGGGCCTCGCACTTGCGCGTCGCATAGACCGCCGTGACCTGCGGCCCGCCGAACTCGACGCCCTACTCTCTATTCTGAACAGTGAGGACGACGATGAGTGACTTTGGCACCGAGCGCGTTCCTATGATGCCGCCCGTTCCGACGGCCGGCATTGAGGCCATCGGCGCCAGCACTCGCGGCCTATTTTACGACGGAGGCGCAGAGGCGTCTTGCGCGATTGACCTCGTCTCATTGGTCGAGCAGCTTCCCGCGTACGGTATTCACGTCTATCCGGCGAGCGCGGTCGAGTTGGAAGACCGGCTGGCCGCTACCGTGCCCATCGCGACCGAGAAGGACGAGACGCACATCCTCATTCAGCAGTCGCTTTGGCACGAGCTGCTCGATGGGGGGCGCGCTGCAAATCGCGCTCGTGCGACGCTCGCGCACGAGCTTGGTCACGCCATTTTGCACGTACCTATACTTAGGAGACGCATGAGTCTCCCGAACGCTGAGACCCTCCTGAATCGCAAGATGCGAAGGGACGAAATCCCGCCGTACCGAGACCCGGAATGGCAGGCGTGGGCTTTCGCCGGGAATTTTCTGGCGCCTCGTGCGGCCATTCTCGCGTCTGGCGAGAACACCGTCCAAGCCCTGGCAGACCGCTTCGAGGTAAGCGGGAGCATGATGCGCTCGCATCTGAAGAGACTGAAACTTCTTGGGAGGTACGAGTGACGTAATCCCAAGACAAAAAGTTTCGAACGTCACGGGTTGGCGCCTGTGACGTTCGATTGGCCTAATGCTGCCGGGCCAACGTATTGACGTAAGCCGACGCGCACTCTGCAGGGACAGATAGCGTGCATCCGTCGGACCCCCTTAGTCAAGCGCTCAGCTCTCGAGCAGCGGAAAGGGTGTACCCCCATGAAACGCAAAAATAAAAAGCGTTCCAAGGCAGGTCGTGGTTTTTGTACGGTTTATCGCCACTACCGCACTGGAAAGCTGATGTTTGCTGCGGACTACGGATACCGCGCGTGGCCATTCGGCGCGTGAGGTGATGAGTGAGGAAGCCCCGTCGCGCAGTTTGGCGACGGGGCGGACTCCTCGTGCTTCGGGAAGCAACCCAGCGCGAGGAATGGTCGATGCGCATCATATGCAATCCCTTCGCGACACCCTCGCCTCTGCCTCCAACGAACTGAGCACTCTACTCGTCGAGTACGACCACGGCAGGACCTCCGCCGCACGAGAAGCGATCGTGCTCGCGCTCCGCACAATGCGCGCAGCCGAAGAGCAGCTCGAGCGCGCTGATCACAGCCGTCCTTCCTAAGGTTCTTCCTGGTGCCCGTCGCCGGGCTCTCGCATTGCTTCGCAGAGCTGCTCAAAGACGTCACGCGTGAGTTCGGCGGGGTAGCTATTAAAGTAAGCCTCGAACTGACCGGCCTTCTTCGCCGAGCTTTCTGACGCGAAGATTCGCGGCGGCTTGCTTCCGCTCGCACCTATCCAGACCCTCATGCGTTGATTGGTAGCGCACGAGTGCGAAGTTTCGCTTCGCTTGCGGCTTAGCTCGCGCGGCGCGCTACTTGAAGGGGCGCTGACGCCCGTTCCCTTAAGTCCTTCCGAATCAGCGCTTCGAGCGTGTGCTCGAGTCGGCGCACGCGCGCGTCGAGATCTTCATAGCTTTCCTGGTCAGTAAGCGCTCCGCCCGCGCCAAACCACTCGGGAGACGCCGAGCGAAGCGCGGCGAGGCTCGCCGTCCAGCGAGCTCGCTTCTTCGAGCGCGACGTGTTGCGAAGCAGCGTACCTCCGCGTTCATCGTTGAGCGCGCGGAGGTGCCGCCACATCCGTTGATAGTTCCAGCCTGCTTTCGTCGCGAGCTCGGCGACGGTGAGGACGGGGCCGAGCTCCGTCACCCGAAGTGACCCGTCACGACCTTCTGCCGTTCGGCAAGCCACTCTTCCTCGCTTACTCCTCTCAGCGCGGCAAGCTGGCGCCCGCGTTGGGTGATCTTCGTCGGCGACCCGCTCGCACGCTGCGGTGAAGACGCCACAGGCGGCTCCCCCGTGAATACTCTCTTTTGCGCCAGGAAGTCTTCGGCCGACACGCCGTGACGAGCAGCGATCTCACGCTCTCGAAGGGTGAGCCGAGCACCTGTCGACGAGCTGCTCGCGTGAGCATGGGGACGGTGGGACGCCGCCTGTTCACCCGTCGGCGGATCCTCCTCGTCCGCGTGCTCCTCGTCGTACTTGGCGCCCTTCACGACGAGTCCCGCCGCGGCGCCGATCGCCTCGGCGATCGTTTTCACACCGAGAGTGTCGAAGAGTTTCTGCAGCTCCTCAGGCTTCGCGCCCGAGCCGTTGTCGGAAGCAGCGGCCTTACTTCGGTTCCTGATTCGCTCGAGCTGTTCGTCGAGCGAGCCTGATCGGAATTGGCTGGTCATCATTGGTCGGGTCATTTGGTGCCTCATTCTTCTTTCGGTTGTTGGTTCTTGAATAGAGCGGTGAAGAGTTCGTGCTCGGTGTCGTAGAGCTTGCCCTTCGCCACGAGGCCGGCGGCCATGCCGACCGCCTCGTCGAGCGTCCGCACCTCAAGCGCGAAGAACAGCGCGTGCAGGTTCTCGAGCACGGCGAGCTCGTCCGAAATATCCTCGGCGGGATGCGGCTTATGCAGAAGCAGCGCGGCGATCGCGGGAAGCGTGTTCGCTCTCATTCGAGTGCGAGGCCCACGAGATCTGCAAGGCCCTGGTAGTTGATCGACTCGGTCGGGTCATCGAGACCGAGTGCCTTACGTTTCGTCTCGTCTGCGCGCGCGACGGCCGCGGTGAGCTTGACTACCTTGTCGACATTCGCCAGCGATGGAACCTTCCGCGCGGCCTCCTGCGCTTCGTCGAGGAGTTGCAGGTTTTTCTCCTGCACGCGATCCATCGCTTCGAGATCTGCCGGGATCGACTTCTCCGCATATGCTTGGACCACGGCGCGCGAAATTTCGGCGCGCTCGCCACGATGCTTCGCGAGGCAGCGAGAGAGCGACGACTGGTTCACCTTGATGCCGTGCTTTTTGAGGACGTGCTTCTGCAGATCGTTTTGCGTTTTGCCGGATGCGCGGAGCCTCAAGAGCTCTTCGAGAATTTCGGGCGTCAGTTTCACGGTTTCACCTCCACTGGATGACGGTTCGCATATGCAAAGTTTCGTTCAGAATGCGTTTTGAGCCGAAGGCGGCCGCCGTCGGCCATTTTGCGCTTCCGCTGTAATTTTGGCGGGGGGGTATGGGTGAGCGATGATCCGAAGACACGCTCGCGCAGCGTTTGCCATGCGAACTGCCTCGCGAACGAGCAAGCGTTGCAGGTCAGGGTGACGAACGGAACGCACCAATCCAGGAGAAGCGTTGAGTTGGGCTTCACCATCGGCTGGCACACGAGCTCTCTCAACACGAACCACGCGTTCGCGCTGCAGACAGGGCAAGGCGCCGGCGTGCCGAGGCTGGATAGGTATCGCACCACCGCATCGAGCTCGTCCGAGGTCAGCGTCGTAGGAGCGTTGGTGTCCTCTGCACTCATCATTACCCTTGTCCCATCTCTTCGAAGAGCCCAATCACCTCGACGCGAACTTGCGCGCGGAGGTCGTTCGCGATCGCGCTTGCGCTGTCGCCGTTGACGTAGATGTCTCCGAACGTGACGTTGACATCGCGGATGCCGCTCCCGCTATCGGAGTAGCCGGATGAATCGAAAGCGACCGAGTCGCTCGAGAGGAAGCTTTGCACGTCGCCCGTGCCGATCTTGTCGTCGAAGCCGACGTTGTAGCCTTCGGCAATGTGACCACCGATGCGCGTCGTCACCTTCGACGGGGAAGCGACTTCCATTTTCGCGCCAGGCTGAACGGCGTACTCGTCGTAAACGGTGTCCGCGAACTTGCCGCCCTTGATAGCGTTCGTGCCCTGGTCGAGGCCATCCTTGAACGCACCGCCAAACTTCGGGGCTTCCTCGCCGATGAGTCCCATCTTGTCGAGAATCCAACCGAGCGCCATGCCGAGCCCCATCACCGCTTCGGCGATCGTCTCGACGACGCCGATGACGGCCTTGCCGACGGCGTAGCCAATCGTCACCATCGTCCCGAGCACTTGCCCGGTCGCGTGGATAACCATCTTCACGTCTTCGAACGACATCCCCATACCCTGCGTAGAGCCGGACATCTGATCGATCGTGTCGATCATGACGGAGTTGAAGACTTCGTTGAAGCCCGAAACTAGTTCCCCGATGAGGTCGCCGCCTTTGCCGATCCAGTCGACAACGGTTCCGATGACCCCGGCGATGTCGATTCCGGAAGTGAAAGCTCCGACCATTTCGAAAGCGCCACCCGCCATGGCCTTGAGTTTGTCGGCGGGCCCGCCTTTGCGAGAAAGCTCGTCGGTGATCCTTCCGAGCACGCTGGCGAATGGGCCGAGATTGACGTCTTCGAAAATGTTGTCGAAGACCCCCTTCAGACTCGTGACCTGCGCGACGATGCTGCCCTTCGCGAACTTGAGAGCATTGCTACCGAGTGCTCCACCATTGTCGAGCGAGTCTTGCACAGCATCGATGAGCGCGTTCTTCATGGTCGCCTCGCCGACTTTTCCTTCAGCGAGCAACGTCTTCGCTTGATCGACCGGCACCTTCATTCTTTGCGCGACCGACGCCTGCAAAGCGTCGATGTTGACGCCGGCGCCGAGAACGGCGGCCTTCATGTCTTTCGCTCCCGACTTCGAGAGCACGTCAACCTTCGCCATCAGGTCTTGGAACTTGGTCGCGTGTTCGAGCCCCTTCTCTCCACCGCCAAACTTGGCCGAGAGGTCGAAGGATGCGGCGATGATGTCCTGTGCTTCCTTCGCCTTGAAGCCGGCCGTGCGCATGCGCGTGAAAGCTTCGACGGTTGCGTCAGCGGAGACGCCGGCCTTGATGCCCATCTGTTGAAGCGTGTCGAATGCGGCATCGGTGCCGCTGCCTTCGAACACCTCGAGCGCGCCCATCATGGCGCGCTTGCCCTCCGACGACTCGAAGGCGAGTTTCGCCATCCCCACCCCAGCTCCGAGCAAGCTGTGCATGAGCGACCCCGCAGCGCTCGCAAAGAGCAGCACGCCCGCGCCTGCGACGCCCGCTGCTACGCCATTGCCGCCGAGCTTGTCCTTGAACCAACCGAGGACGCCGCCGTTCTCCTTCAGCGCCTTCTGCTGCGCCTTCAGCGTGAGCAGTGTCTTCTGGAGAGGGTCCGACGTCCCTTGGATCTTCTTGAGCATCATCGCGCGCTCTACCTTCGCGATCGCCTTCTCGACGGCGTCGGCGCTCTTCGGCATCGCGTCGAGTTTCTTCTGGACGTCGTCGAGCGGCTTGCTCACCTTGTCCACCATCTCGAAGATCCAGTTGATGTCTGCCATGCGTGCTCCTTCGCTCCCTTGGTTGCGCTTACCGATCGGTGTCGATCGGGGTGAGGTCTTCCGGGCCTGCAACGATCGCGTTGTATTGCGCGATGTAATCCTCCTCGGTGACGCCAAGCCGCTTCACGGTGGCCTTTTGCCGTGCGCTGAGACGTGAACCGCTCTCGCCCGGCGCGCGCGTCCTCGTCGGCTCTCGTGGTGCGATGACGGGAAGGCTGGCTATGAGCGTGCTTAGCCGTGCGACATCGGGAAGCGTCTCGAGCGGCACGCCACGCACGTCGACGTGGCCCGTCTTGCTCTTCGAAGCGACGACGCGGCCGCGCTCATCCATTTTCGCGACGGTCGCTCCGCAGATCTCCAGGAACGAGGCCTTGTTCGCGGGCGTGATCTTGCCCGCTTCCTCGCCCACTCGCAGGATCTCGCTCACGTCTTTCTCACCGGCGAACCTTTTCAGCTTCGCAAGCTCGAGAGTTAGCGCGTCGACGTGCTCGGCCTGCGCCTTCAACCCTTCGATCGCGCCGACCGCTTCTTCAGGGGTAGCCACGTCGAGGGCAGCAAGCAGCTTCGGCAGGTAGATTGCCGTCTTCATCGGATTCGCCATCGTCAGGCCTCCGCTCCGTCTCGGCTGGTTTGGCCCGGAGCTCGGGTCGCGTTGAATAGTCGTTGGCGCTCGCGATCCTCAAACTCCTTCACGCGCTCGCTCGTCTTCTCCTTCCAGTTGATCTGCCGCTCAGTGAATGTGCTCACCACGCTCCCCCGCGCGAAGGCGTCCTCGCCAAGCTCGAGCGTGACGGTGAGTATCTCGTCCAAGTGGAAGCGCTCGACGTCTGCATTCGTGACCCGGTCTCCGGCAAAGTGACCGACCCGAAGACGGATGACCTCACCACCATCGATCTCGAGGCGACGAGGTCCGATGAACTCCCCCTCGATCGTCCTACCGCCATCGACGCGAACGAATGTCGACCAGGGAGCGCGATTGTGAATGGTGCACACGCCTCTGTGGGCGCGATCTGCTGCGTCGAACTCGAGCGCTACCCGCTCGCGCTCTTGAGCTTCTCTGGCGCGTCGGTCGTCATACGACGACGCGAGCTCCGGGAGGTGCCGGCGCACGCGCTCCAATGCAGGCTTCGAAGGCGAAGGGTTCGCAGCGAGGTGCGTTGGGCCGCGCTCCGCAAAGAACTGGCACGCGCCGATAAGATCGCGGAGTTCGCTATAGGCGTCTTCCTTTCGATCCCGCGGTGACTCCTTCTCGAGAGCCACGAGCTGCCCTAGTTCGGCGTCCGCGAGCTTGAGCGCGTTGCCGCGCTCATCGAGCGTGCGCAGCACCTGATTCAAGAGGTACGTCGAATCGATGATCGCGACTCGCATCGTGTCGTCGAGCAGCCGCACGTCACGTCGCGCTCGAAGCTCCGAGATCTTTCGGGCTCTCTCGTCGTTCGCAGCGGCCTCGGTCGCGTCAGCGAGGGTCGTGGCATCGGCTTCTGCGTGCATCGATGCGCGCTCAACGTCTTGACGTGCCTTCTGAAGAGCCTTGTAGGCAGCGTCCGATCGGTCGGCGACGTAAGCGCGCTCGCAGCGACTTAGTTCGTCGTGCGCTTTGCTCTCCGCCGCTTTCGATTGCGCAGCTTTCATCGTGAGTTCTTCGATTTGCTTATTCATGGCTGATTTTCCTTTTCGTGGTTCGTGGTTTCAGATCGTGCGATCTCCGCGCTCGCTGCGGCGAAGACGTCGAGGACGTAAAAGCGGGCGATCGCAAATTCGGAGGTGTCGACATCGACGTAGACGAGAGCCTCGCCGGGCCTCACGACGCGCCTGCGGGCCTCGTTAGCGAGCGCTCCGAGATCGTTGGCAGAGAGCCATGCGGCGAATGCGCTCCGATGCGACACGCTCCTCTCGTCGGCGCGCAGGATCACTACAGCGTGAGGCCATTTCGCGGGAGAGGCGAACGGCGAGCCGCTTAGGGCTTTCACTGCGAGCGGTACGAGGGGACGAAGCTCGCTCGGAGTGTTGCCCGTTGCTGGACGTCGCGACGACGCGACGGGTCTTCCGTGGCGCTTCATGGCGCGACCTCCACCGATCGTTCTTCGTATTGGAGGTCGAAGAAGCGCTGCTTCGCTGACTCGAAACCAAGACGTACGATCGCGGGTTCGTCGTCGCGCGCCTTCGCGAGCGCGAGCACGGCGGGCTCATCTTCGAAGCGCGCGCCACTCGCGTCGCGTGCGCGGTGAAGGATCAGCACATTGTGTGCGTCCTGCTCGAGCGCGCCGCTCTCGCGAAGATGGTGAAGGCGCGGCATCTTGCTGCCGTTCTGGCCCTCGGCTTCGCGCTTGATCTGCACTAGTCCGAGCACGGCGCAGTTCAGCTCGGCCGCCATGCGCACGCACGCGCGCGACGTCTCGGCTACCTGCTGCTCGCGATTCTTCTTTTGCGAAGCGGCGTCGGGTTGCACGAGCCCGACGTGATCGATCACGACGAGCGCGAGACGCTTCCCGCTACGCGCCAGAGCCTCCGCGTGGCTTCTCGCGAGCGCCTCGATGCTCGCGACCGTCTGGCTTTGGGATTCGGCGAACGTGATGGCTTTCGTTTCGATCTGCTGAGCCGCCGCCATCAGCCGCGAGTACTCGCTTTGATTGATCAGGCCGCGCCGCAGCTTGTTCGTTTGAACGCCAGCCATGGCGGCCAGAGCGCGGCGAGAGAACGCCATGCCAGTCATCTCGAGGGTGATGAAAAGCACTGCTGCGTTCTCATTGTGATCGACGGTGCCTATGCCGCATTGGAGCGCGAACGCGCTCTTGCCGACCGAAGTGCGCGCTCCGAGGATCGAGAACTCTCCCGGAAAGAAACCGCCCGTCAGATCGTCGAGGGTTTCAAGTCCCGTTCGGAAGCCGTCTTTGCGCTCCTCGAGCACCTGACGGATCACCGTCGCGGTGCATGTCGCAAGCGAGACGGTACCCGTCGATGTCGCGCCGACTTTGGTTGCGTACTCCTCGAACGCACGGCGCGCATCCGTGAGTGCCTCCGCGCTCGAGCTCGCCTTCTTCGCGCGCTCCTCGAAGAACCGACCGAGCTTCATCAGCCCGCGTCGATCCCACATCTGACGGATCGACGCTGCGTGCTCGCGCAGGCTCTTCTCGGTTGGAACGCCCACGGAGCTCGTGAGCTTCTCGAGGTAGTCGATTCCGCCCACGGTTCGAGCAATCGACGTGCGTACGAGCTCGGAATGAACTGACACCGGATCGACGCCGGCGCCCGACTGTTCAAGCTGAACGATCGCGGTAGCTATCGTCTGATGCGCGGATAGCGCGAATTTCCCGGCATCGACGAGGTCTCGAACCATCCCCATCGTCACGGCCCCGGGCGAGTGCTTGCCCGCCCAAAGGATCATTCCAAGCAGCTGAGCTTCGGCGATGTGATCGATCGGCGTCGCGAGCCGGCGCGCGTCCGTGTCCGCCGTGACGAGCTGCAGGGTCGCTTGGCGCGCGGACGTGTCCGGCGGCATCGGCACGGCGTCCGCGGTCGGATCAATCGGGAGCTCTCCTGCGACGTGGAGCGCGTTGTCATCGCGTGTCTCATGCAGCATGGCGCACCTCACGAGGAGTCCAACGAACGAGGCAGCCGCGTTGCTGGAGCGACGGAGCAATCTCTTTCGCGTATCGGGTTCCTGCTTCGTCGCGGTCGGTTCGGATCACGACCGTGCAGGGAGCGCCGTAGGCGGCGGACGGGAAGCGCGCGGCGAAGGATTCGGACCACGAGCCGGAAACGATTCCGATCCGCGCCGTCGGGGCCATGCCGGGACGCGAGGCCCACGTCAGGAAGTCGGGCTCGCCCTCCGAGATCACCACGAGGCGAGGGCGGTACGTCCCCGCAAGCATCGCCGTCGCCAGACCGCATGCGAGCACGAGGCCGCTCGCCCGGTGACCGCCCGGCGGTAGACGTTTCGGCGAGTCGCCCTCGACGATGCGACACGCGCGAAGGCTCCTCAGCGACCCGCTGGCGTCGCGCATCGCGAAGACGAGTCGATGCCCCGTCTCCACCCACGAACGGCCGCGGTAGCTCGCCCAGCGCGGAAGACGAGCCTTCGGTGGAAGGCACCGAACGACGTCAGCGCCGGCCACCGCGAAGCGATCCATGCCGCGAGAGCGCAGCCATGCCGCGGCCTCGTGGTCGTCGCTCACGTCCCCTGCGCGCTCCCAGAGCGCAAGCACTTCGCTGCGCGCGGGATAGTCCCGCTCGGGTTCGGTGGACACTGGCGGAAGCGCCGCCGGCTGGCGAGCTTCGGCGGACGGGGCGCCCGTTCGAAGTTCGTGCGCGATCGCATGAAGGCCTGCAAGCTCGGCGGCCTCGAGGAGGACGGCGGGAAACTCACGCGTGAGCGAGATGCCTCGCACCTGCGCGATGAGCGCGAGCGCGTCGCCCGATTGGTCGCACGAGAAGCACTTTGCCGAGATCGTGCCGTCCTTTGCGACGCGGACGGAGCAGGACGGCGAGCGGTCATCGTGCCAGGGACACGCGACGATTACGCCCCGCGGCTGCTTCGACCACTTGCCGCGAGCGAGGAGCCCGAGGGCGTCGCAAAGCGCTCGAGCGTCGGTGAGCGCATAGCGAATCTCGCGTGCGTAGTCGGGTCGGTTCGTCGAGGCGCTCATCGAAGCACCCCAGCGGAGATCTTGTTTTCGAGTTCGGTGATTTGCGCTCGAGCGTCGATGAGCTTTTCGCCGTCGAGCGCGAAGCCAACGTCCGCGACCTTTGCGAGGCGCGGGCGCGGCGCAATCCACACCGGGAGCTTCCCGCGGCTCGTGTCCTCGTCGACCCAGTTTTCGAACGCTCGATTCCAATCGAGCTTTGTCGCGTTGCGGCCGCTGGCAGCGAGCCAGTGATTCTTGAAGCGGTCAACGGCTGCAGCCGCATCGACCTTGAACTTCGAACGAAGCTTCGCGAGGAGCTCCGGCGATGCCTGCCAGTTTTCGGGAAGGCGCTCGCCCCGCTTCGCCGAAGACGCGCTCTTGGCGGTGGGGGTTTTTACATCTCCCGAAGGGAGATCTTTTTCTCTCTCTCTGGGACTGGTCGGGTCGGGACGGGACGGGGGCATACAGGCCGCATTGCTTGCCGCTATGCCCGTGGCATTGCCCGCAGCTATGCCCGTGGCATCACGAGATCCCCATCGTGCGCCCGCTCCCTTTCGCCCTTTTGCCGAAGCATCCACTCGTTTTCGTTCGAGTTCTTCGCGTGACGGGTTCCACGCGAGGTAGTCGTGCATGCGCCAACCGGTCTCCGAAACTTCCCAGAGACCAACGGCGATAAGTTTTGACGAAAGGCGGCGAAGAGCTTGAGGAGATCCCGCCAAACGCTCGGCAAACTCCCGAGGAACCTCGCCGTTTAGCTCGTGATCTGCCGCGTAGGAGCCGCACATCATCCAGAAGCCGGTCGCCTCGTGACCGGCTCGAAGGAACTTGATGTGCGAGTGCGCGCGATCGTCGATGCGAAGCCAGCTCATGCCACCTCCGCCCAGTGAATCTTGTGCTTCGAGCAGACGGGCACGACGGCATAGGGCTGCGACGGCGGCACGCGAAACTGACGCGCTGGCGCGAGACAGCCGCTTACGCCGCACGAGACCTCGTGAAGCAGCCGCACGTTGGCGACGGAGCGCGCAGCAATGCGAAGTTGTTCTGAGTTGTCCACGGCGCCTTCGCGGTTACGACTCACTTCGCACCGCCCATGCGACGAAGGCCGACGGCCGCAAGTACGTCGTCCGCGCTCGAGGTCGACGTCTCTTCGTTCACGCTCTCGAGCTCTCCCGCTTGCGCCTCCTCCTCGAGGAGCTTCAGCAACGGCCGCGCGAGGATGGCCGGAGGCCGCGTGGAGACAATCGGAAGTCCCTTCCGCTTCGCCCATGCGAGCGTCGCCGTCCACGGCCGGCCCGTTAGCAGCTCGCAGTTGGCTGCCGAGATTGTGAACGGGAGCACGGACGCGATTGCATGCACATTCCCCGTTTCGTTCGGCTTGCGTTCTTCGTCTTTCTGATTACGATTCTTCATTGCTGGACTCCAAAAAGAGCGGCTCGGGATGCGACCCCCGGGCCGTTCGCTTTTTTGTGCGAACGGCGTGCGCGCTCGGGTTGATGGTTAGGCGGCGACGCCCGGAGGGGGCGGGTCGGAAGGAAATCGGGCGCCTAGGGAGTGCGCCGCTTCGCTGAGCTTTTCAGCCGCGCGGCCGCGCACCGACGCGATGCCACGCGTGAGTGCCTTCAACGCCGTCCGCGGATCGACGTCTGCAGTGGCTGCAAGCTTCAGCGCGAGGGTGCGTTGTTCGGTGCTCATGATGAGCACGATGCGATGAGGCCGTTAGCGTCGCGAGCGCTTCGACGCAGGTGGGCTCACACTCAGGAGTGTGAGCTTGCTGGCTTTCTTTTTCTTGGTTCGAAAGAAGTTCGATGCTTTCAGGCCAAGCGCATTGAGAGCGAGTCGTGTCTGCTCCTCAGAGGAAACGGAGAAGTATCGCTCCTTCGCCGACACCATGGCCTTCTCAGTCTTGCCCACGACGCTCTCGAACCATCCAGGTTGACGCCTCACCGAGGGCGGCACGAACTCCGACAGAAACGTCACCGCGATTTCAGCACGCGACGTCGCTTCCTCTTGCGAGAGCACCGCAGTGCCTGGGATTGGTGGCAGCAGCTTGACTACCTTCGCAGCGGCGTCCTCTTCGGGCAGTCTGCCGTGCACGAACGACCACCCGTTGCTCGTGAGAGAAGACTTCGCATCCCTCGCCCATTTTGCGCGCAACAGATCTGCCACGCTAACAACGGTGCGCTCGGCGAGCTTCGGTCCTAAAGAGAGCCGCACGGCTTCGAGCACGATCCTCATCTCATCGAGATGCGCGAGCGCCGCGTCCGAAGCGCCTTCGGTAGAGCGGAGTTCTTGAAGCTCCCGCATCGCCCGCCACACAATCGGAACGGCTTGAGCGACGAGCTCGCGATCTGCGAGTTCCGCGAGAGGAAGTCGACCCTTTCGACCCGGCTTCTCTCCGCTGCGAGGCACGATGTCATCGTACGACTGAACCGCGGCCGATGGCGCAATTCGGATGCCTCTCGCCCTGTCTTTCGGCGGAATGTCCTTCGATTCCAGAGGTTTGCTGATGGCGCTTTGTAGTGCTGGCGAAGCTCTCATTTGCGCCGCCGCTTTCCGCCATCGACGAACCGAAGGACCTCGGCCTCGTCGTCGGGATTGATGGCGAGTGAATCGAGCATCTTGTCGACGGCTGTCGTCTGCCAGCGTTCGAGGATCTCCAAAAGAGAGGCCTCGCCCGTGTAGTTCCACGCGACAGCGAGGACGCACATGAGGGCACGAATCGACGCGTCGGTGAACGGCACGTCTTCGCCGCGCGCGCGGCAATGCAGCTCTGCGAGGGCTTCTCGAATCATCTTCGCCCGCTCGCGAAGGGGCTTCCCCGATCGCTGCACCTCCTCGATTGTCTTCTTCACCTTGTGATGGGTGCTCGTGAGATCGATCATGCGCGCTCCGTGCCTTCGCTGTGGCGACCTCGCTTGTCGCTACGTCGTGCGTCTCGATCGATTCGACGCCACACGCCGGGCTGCCGCTTGCGTGCGATCGCCTCGTCTTGGTCGATGACCCGATTCCAGTATTCGGCGTCCCTAATCGTTTCGTCTCGCTTCAGCTCGATGCCAGCGCCACGGCAGGCGAGCAGGTGTCCGACTTCGCGCAGGATGCTGCAAGCACGCGCCGACCGACCTACGCCCATCGCACGTAGCGCTTCCTCGGCGAGGAGCTGCCCGACGAATGCGCGCGTCTTGTCGCCTTTGTGAATCACCGAGGCATGAAGGACCAGAAACCGAGAGCCCTCGTCCGAAACCGGCCAGCCCGGAAGCACGGGACGGAAGTCTTCTGCAAAGCGTCCCAGCGCGGCCCCCGCACGGAGCGGGAATATTCGCGTCTCGTAGCCAAGAGCCACGCGAAGATCGCCCACTGTCACGCGGTCGCCCGCGTCCCAATCAGCGCCGGCTTTTGAATAGAGCCAGCGCGCGCACTCGATCGCGATCTGCTCGTTCGTCGGTTCGAATGCGATCGCCGCGTCCCAGGTGTTCGTGCTTAGTACATCGTGTGCCATGGTCGTTTCATCCTTCTCGTAAGCGTCATGCTCACAAGCCTGCCGCCGTCTTGGAACGCTCCGAGTGAGCGACGACGGCAGGCTCGCGAACGCGACGCCTATCCCCGCCTGCCCTTGCGCTTCGCATCGAGAGGAATGACGTTCGGCTCTCTGCCGAGCCTGCGTGCTTCGAGCTCCTTCACGAGCTGTGCTACGACATCCCAACGCCGATCGGCCGTAGCCCCCTCGAGGGCCGCCGTCAGAGCCCGGTCGAGCTCCTCGGATTGCCCATCGTCTGCCCTGCGTTCAGTGGATACGTGAGGGTTACACGGACTTATTTCTGAAGCATCTTCAGCGCTCCGGTTTTCCGAGGACGATGGGTATGCTTGGAAATCATGTGTGCGGGCAACCGTACCGAGGGTTCGAATCCCTTCCTCTCCTCTGACCAGCGATAGATAGCTCGAACGAATACGCGCCCCCCGACGGGGCGAGGGGACGCGGATTCGTTCTTCTGGGCCCATCGTGTGTCGGCGGAGTGTCCTTGTTGTTGGCGCGCGGTCGCGCGCGGGCTCCTCTGATCAGTTCGCGGAGGCTCGTCGATCTCTATTTGCGGAGCGTCCTTGTCGTTGGCGCGGTCGCGCGCGGGCACCGCTGATCAGCTGGAAGAGGGCCAGGCTTTACGAGCGGATTGGTAGTGAGGGTCCTTTAGGAGGCGGGTGAGGGTGGTCTGGAAGATTTGCGCGGACTCTGCTTTGACGGGGTCTTGAGCTCTTGAGAGCGCTCGGTGATGGGCGTCGTATTTGAGACCGCCTTTGTGGTTGGCGTAGCGGCGGGCGCGCGTGAAGCCCATTTGGATGAACTTTCTGGCCATGTCCATTCCGACGAAATCGCCCTGGTCGCGGTACCTTTTGAAGGCGGCGAAGAGAGCGGCGGCTGATTTTTTTGCTAGCTCGGGAGTCCGAAATTTCCAGAGAGGGAGGAGCTCGGACTTGTAGGGCGCGACGGTGAGCACGCCTTCCTCGCCGCGTCCTACGCGATAGAGCTCGGGGGTCTTTCTGAAGTCGATCGCGCGATAGAGCGCGTCGTGACGGAGCATCTTTGGAGAGCGCGAAATGCGAACCGGACCTCGAACGGTCTCGATGTCGACCTCTTTTCCTCGCTGCGTGACGACCACCTCTTTTCGCGCGGCTAGCTTCGCGGCTCGTTCGCGCACGCGTGCCATCAGTGGACGAAAGTGTTCGGGTGAGATGGCGCGAGCGACATCCGAGGGGCAAATGCTCTTCGGTGCGCGCTCGTTGCAAAGGGCGACGATGAGATCGTCGATGCGTCTCGCGGTCACGCGGATCTCTGCTTTTGAATCTGGCGTCATCTGCAAGCTCTTCGATCGCAATCGGCATGCGCATTCCCTCACGGGTCGCGACGCTCGGCCCGAAATGTAGGACCGCTTCTCGACAACGACGAGAGAGTGCCTACTCTCGGGCCCAATGAATCAATCGGGATACATGGACGGCAAGGTTTGCATCGTTACGGGAGCGAGCACGGGTATCGGACGTGTCACCGCTCTCGAGCTCGCGCGACAGGGCGCGCATGTCGTCTTGGTGTGCCGCAACCGCGAGAAAGGTGAAAGCGCGATCGCCGAGATTCAGGAGAAGACGGGAAGCACGAAGACGGAGCTGCTCCTTTGCGACATGAGCTCGCAGAAGGACATCCGCAGAGCAGCAGCCGAGTTTCTGGGCAAGCATGATCGGCTCGACGTGCTCGTGAACAATGCGGGCGCAATCAACGACAAGTACGAGAAGACAGTCGACGGACTCGAGCTCACGTTCGCGACGAACCACCTCGGCTATTTTCTATTCACGGAGCTCCTTTTGGAAACGCTCAAGAAGAGCTCGCCCGCACGCATCGTCAATGTCGCTTCGGACGCTCACAAGGCGGGCAAGATGAACTGGGACGATCTCCAGCTCGAAAAAGGGTTCAGCGGTTGGGCCGCTTACGCGCAGTCCAAGCTCGCGAACATTCTCTTCACGTTCGAGCTCGCGCGGAAACTCGAAGGCACGGGCGTCACGGCCAATTGTGTCCACCCTGGCGTCGTTGCGAGCGGCTTCGGTCAGAACAACAAAGGCATCATCAAGATGTTCTATTCGGTCGCAGCGCCCTTTCTGAAGTCGAACGAAGGCGGAGCGAAGACCCAGATCTATCTCGCGAGCTCGCCCGAAGTAGAAGGCGTCAGCGGCAAGTACTTCGCGAACATAAAACCGCTGAATCCGAGCGCCCGGGCACGCAGCAACGAGGATGCGAAGCGTCTTTGGGACGTCAGCGAGAAACTCACGCGGTGAGAGACTGTCAGTTAGGGACGGCGACGGTGTCGTTGGCGTGCTGTGCACTCCCGAAGCGATGAAGGAATGCAGGTATTAATGCATTGCAGCATACACGCATAAAACATTACAATATCGAGCACTTACAATCCTGTATAGCAGGATATGTAGCTATAATAGAACGGGCATCCGGGGAGGCGTGCCACCGGCACCGCGCCGCCGCATCGCTCGGCTACCTTCGGCAACCTCCGCTTCAGATCGTCGCGAAGTGTTTACGAACGGCGCCAAGTGCGCGCCGGCGCTTCGAGTTCTTCGCGCCTCGCAAGTCGCCGTTCCCGTTCTCCATCGCCGCGGATTTTGCGAAGGTCTCGTTTGCGAAACCGAGCAACAGCTCACCGAGCCGCTCCTGGGACACGTACGGAGAAAACACGTGGTCGCCCTCGGGAACGATCGTGACGTTGAAAAACGACGAAGCTTCGAGGCGCGAGATCAGCCTTCCAACATGGAGCTTCAGATAGTCGATGCCGGGATCGTGTGTCGCGTACACGAGCTTCACCGCGATGCTGCGATCGAGCACGAGCTCGCGAAATTGATCGGCGATGGTTCGCTGGCCGCGAGCACGTGCGAGCACTTGTCCGAGCGCAGCTTCTCCACGAATCGCAGCGCGGTCGGCAAACGCTTTGGCAATGCGTCCGAGAGGCACGTCACCGCGGAGCAATTTTTTCCAGCGTTCGAGCTCGAAGACGCCGCGCTTGTAGCGATCGACCTCTTCGAAGTTGCGCGAGTGTCCCACGTCGAGTGAATCGCCGTCTCGCCACACGAACACCTGCGTGTTGACGAGGAAGATGCCTTTGACGTCCACGTCCTTTTCGAGAGCCGTATGAAAGCTCGTGAAGGCGCCCGAGCAAAGTCCCGCGAGAATCACGTCCTCGTGTCCGTGCTCTTTCAAAAAAGCGATCGCCTTTTTCGCGTCGGGCACTTTTCCGAGAGAGTAGATCTCGTCGGGCAACGCGGCGCGCGCTCGAGATCCGCTGTCTCCGAGAAGCGATAGATCGAATCGCAAGCTTGCGATCCCCGAAGCAGCGAGCTGCCTTGCGAAGCGCACGTACATACGGCTTGGCCCCACGTGATGATTCGCGCTGGTGTTGAGGAAGAGGACGGCCCCTTTCGCATCGCCCTTCGCAGGACTCGCGTAAACGCCGCGAAGCTCGTTTCCGAAAGTGACGAATTCTTCTTCGACGTTCGGCGCAACGACCACGCGCGCGGTCGGGCTCGGCTTTTTGCCGCCCGTAGCCGCCTTTGCTCCGCCGTTTTCGAGCCGGGGGTGCAGCACGTCGAACGCGCGCACGACCTCTGCATAGAGCTCCGTCGGGAGACGCGATTTATGCGGAGCCGTCGTGAGGTCGCGAATGCCGGGCGTCGTGACTTCGGTCACTTCGGCTCCGAGCTCCTTGAGCCGTGCCGGAAGGCGATCGTCCGGCGAGCGATCGTCGCGCTGAATGACGTGCACCTTCTTCGCGCCTGCGCTCGAATTCAGCTCGCGCGCGAGAGGTTCGAACTTGCCGAGCGACTCCATCGTCGCCTTGGTGAACAAGAAGCCGGCCCATTCGGGATCCGTTTCCGTGCGTCCCGAGAGTGCATGAAACGCTTTCACCTCGCGCGCCAACGCACGCCCATTCGCTTGCGCGTACGCGATGACGGCACTGGCGACGTCTCCGCGCGTCGAAAGCGCTTCGAGTGCGAGTGCCGCGCCGAATCGCACGCCGAAGACGGCGACGCGTGACACGTGCGCATCGGCCTTCAAGCGGTCGATCGCCGCATCCACGCTCTTCTTCCAAGCATCGAGACGGCTCTCGTCGCGATCGTCGCCCGACGAGTTGCCGGTCCCGTGGAGGTCGATGCGCAAGACCGGAAAGCCCGCTGCCGCGAGCTGTTCCGCGAGACCACGCAGCGCTTGATACGCCATCATGTATTCTTCGCCGAGCGTCGGAACGAGGACGATGCCGGCATCGCGCGTTGCGTGCGCGGGAAGATGTGTCCATCCGAAGAGCACTCCATGCGAGGGCGCGGCTTCGGGAGAAGTGGGGAAAAAGATCGGCGTGCTCGTCACGAGCGAAGGCGCGGGGCGTTCCAAGGTTGGCAAGATACGTCCATTATAACGGATACGCATGCCCTTTCTGGTGACGACACGCTTCGAAACAAGTCGCGTTCGATGTGAGGGGTGAACGCATCGCCGGCCCAATCATCCGTTATAGCGGATATCTCTTGGGGCGCAGTAGAGGCTCAAGGCTCGCAAGCAAGTGGCGGAAGCTCGGTCGCGGGCGTGCCATCGGCGATGAGACGTGCCTGAGCGACGACGGGACGGGCGCGATCGATCCGCGTGAGCATCGCCGAGCCGCGCGTGCGCTCGTCGTTGTCCATCGCTGCCAAGCTGATGATGCCGACGACCTCCTCGCCTCCCGGCGTGAATACCGGTCCTCCCGAGTCGCCGGGACAGATCGAGGCTTGCATGAAGAAGACTTCGGGCACGACGGCCGTCACGACTCCACCGAGCCGTGTCGAACGATGAACGGCGTCGCTCGAGAGTCCGCAGCGACCGAATCCTGCAGGCTCGAGCGGTTCGCCCACGCTCGGCGGTTGTCCAAGGCGTGGCCTCATCGTGTGAAGCCCCGTGAGCTTGCGCTCGAGTACGAGGACGGCGACATCGTGAGGCCCGCCGGACTCTCCGCAGGGTGGAACGACGATCGAGCGGACTCCGACGCGACCCCAGGCGAGCGTGTCCCCGCCGAGCTCGATCTTCATCGACGCTGCCGGGACGACCTCGTTCGTGAATTCGCCGGTGCGTGCGCGCACGACGACGCAGTGGTGTGCCGTCAGCACGAGATCGTCTTCGATGAGCGTGCCCGAGCACGTTGCCGATGGGCCCACGAGTCGCAGCACGGAGTCGATGGGGCCACGGAGCTCGAAAGGTGGCGGAAAAAAGGACGGACTCTTGTCGACGTCGTTACCGCTCGCAGGCGTCCGTGCCGGATGTTCAGGGGCGCACCCCGTGATGACGCCGAACAACGCCACGATCGCTTTCTTCATCGAGCCTCGAAGGTCACGGGTCGGGTCGCCTTCGATACGGCGATCGCAGAAAGGCGTTCGTGCTCGTGCGCGTCTTCGATTCCAGCCTCGACGAGGCGTCGAAGGAGATCCGCGCGATACGTCGCAGAGCCCGTGAGCCATGAAGGGCACGGCGGATTCAGGAGGGCCTTCTGACATTCGTCGAGCACGCGATTCTCCGAGACGAGCGCATCGGAGGCGCGACCTTCCTCGAAGAGTGCGCGCGCACGCACGTGCTCGAGCTCGGGCGGAACGTTCGGCGTCGCCGAGATGAGCGAAAGCGCGTGACCGCCGAGGCCGACATCCAGATACGTCTGCGCGAGCGTCGTGCGCGCTCGAACGTTCTTGGGATCGGCGGCAACGCGGTCTTCGAGCTCCAAGATCTTCTGGTTCCAATCCGCGTCGGAGACCCGAACGATGGAATGCTCCCGCCCAGTCGTTCCCGACATGCCGAGAATCAGTCCAAAAGAGATGACGGCACCGCTCCACCACCGCATCGGGCACTCCTAGGCGTCCTTCATCCAGAAAGACGACGCCTCGATTGTTACACGCGAACCTTGCGACAGCTTGGGTTCGAAATAGTTCCCATCTTTTTTCGAGCGCCCAAGGTGGGAGGTTCCCTCACGAAGGCGCCACCAAGACTTCGTAGGCGAGCGAAAGCCCGCCAAAAGGGGCGCTTCAGCGGAAGGCGTCGATGAACCAGTCGGTGACGGCCTTCGTCCCGAGCTCACCGCCGACATCGCGCGTGCATTTTCTCTCGCGGATGCCCCGACCTACGAGCGCCTCGATGTCCTGCTCGACGTTCTCGAAGCCGAGATGCGTGAGCATCATTCCGATCGTGAGAAAGCACGCGAAAGGGTTCGCAAGATCTTTCCCAGCGAGGGGCGGAGCCGAGCCGTGCACGGGTTCGAAAAGGGCGACGCGCGAGGGGTCACTCGCGTGGATGTTCGCGCTTCCGGCCATGCCGAGCCCACCCTGAAGACCTGCGCCGAGGTCCGTCACGATGTCGCCGAAAAGGTTGCAGGTTACAACTACCTCGAAGGGCGAAGGATCCTGGACGAGGTAGAGACAGAGCGCATCGACATAAACGTGCTTCGGCTCGATGCCGGGATACTCCTTCGCGATCTCGAAGAACGCGCGATACCAGAGCTCGTGCGCGTGTTTCATCGCGTTGGACTTGTCGGCCATGTGCACGGTCTTTTTGCCGTTCTTTTTCGCGTATTCGAAGCCCGCACGAATGAGGCGCTCGACGCCTTTGCGCGTGTTCACGTCTTCGTTGATCGCAATCTCGTCTGCGGTGCCGCGCTTGAACTGCCCGCCCATGCCGACATAGATGCCTTCCGTGTTCTCGCGGAACACGACGAAGTCGACATCCTTGGCGCCTTTGCCCTTCAGCGGTACGAGGCGATCGTCGAGCGCTTTTACGGGGCGCACATTCGCATAGAGGTCGAGCCCAAAGCGAAGCCCAAAGAGAATGTCGCGGGCATGCTCGAGACCGGGGACTCGCGGATCGCCGAGCGCTCCGAGGAGCACCGCCTTCGCTTCGCTCTCGATGCGCGCGCGAATCTCTTTTGGATACGTCGTCCCGTCTTTCAAATAACGGTCGGCGCCGAGATCCAGATCCCAGAGGTCCAGTGCGACGCTGCGTGTCTTTTCGAGATGCGCGAGCAGGCGCTTCCCTTCGCGAACGACATCTTTACCAATTCCATCTCCCGGAAGCAGTGCGACGAGTGGGCGCGTCATGGGCGCGAATCATACGGACCTCGCGACAAAACGATAGTCCGCCGGTTGCCGCATTCTCGGGACAAGTGCCAAAAGCTGTTCTTCTCCGACCAAGCCCGAATAGAATGGTTCGTTCATGTACGCCCCCCCGAGCACTGGAGGCCCGCGGCCGCGTCGAGTGGCCATCGTCCTCTCCGGCGGCGGCGCACGTGGTGCCTACGAAGTAGGCGTCCTTTGGTACGTGTTCGAAGAGCTGGCGCGCCTTCGCGGTGGGCCGCCACGCATCGACATCCTCTGCGGAACCAGCGTCGGCGCGATCAACGCCTGCTACATCGCCGCGCACCTTTTCGATCCGGGGCTCGGAATTCGCCGCCTCGTCGAGCTCTGGAGCGAGCTCGAAATCACGCGCGTTCTCGGCTTCGGCATGCGTCAGCTCATCACGATTCCACGCCTCCTCACGGGCGGTGGCGAGCACGGCGCAGGACTCTTCGACGTGCGGCCGATGGCGGAGCTCGTTCAAAAAGAAGTGAGTTGGCGCGCAGTGTCGCGTGCGCTCCAGTCGAAGCAGCTCTCGGCGTTGAGCGTCTCCACAACGGAGGTGTCGACGGGACGTACCGTCGTCTTCATGCAGCTCGCGCCGGACATGGTCGTACCCTCGCCTCCTCCACCGCGAACACTCTTTCAAGCGGAGCTCATCGGTCCGCAGCATGCGCTCGCGAGTGCGGCGATTCCCCTGATTTTCCCCGCCGTGCGCATCGACGGCGAGCTCTATCTCGACGGCGGCTTGCGGCAAAACACGCCGATTGCTCCCGCATTGCGCCTCGGCGCGAGTCACATCTTCGTCGTCGGAAGCTCGAGGCACGTGAGCGGTATCGCGGCGAGTGAAGCGCCGACGGCGACGACGGCGAAAGCGCCAGGCGCTGCGTTCTTGCTTGGAAAAGTCTTGAACGCGTTCTTGCTCGACCACGTCGACGTCGATCTCGAGCTCTTGCGCCGTTTGAATGGCGTCCTCACGGACGGCACGTCGGCGTACGGGCCCGGCTTCACGAACACCTTGAGTGAGGAGTCGAAAAAGCGCGGCGGCCCGGATTATTCCTACGTCCAGAACCTCACGGTGCGCCCCAGCGAAGACATCGGGCACGTCGCCAGCGAGCACGTGAAGCGTGGCAGCTTCCGAGGCGATCCCTTCCTCACGAAGCGCCTCTTCTCGCTCTTGGATTCAGGCGTCGGCGACGAAGCGGATCTCGCGAGCTACATCATGTTCGACGGCCCCTTCTGTCGCCGCATGATCGAAATGGGACGTTCTGACGCCCGCGCACGGCGCGACGAGCTCCTCGCGTTCTTCGGTGATCGCAGCGTCGACGAAGGTACTTCCGGCGAAGGCATCACCGATTTTGCGAGCGGCGGCTTCGCGATTGGCACTTAGCGAGGAGCCGCACGCGGGCGGAACCTGATCACTTCACGACGATGAGCGTTCCTCGCTCGAGCTCGGAAGGCAGCGCGGCGCTCCAGCCGTTCGGAAGATGCGGACCCGTGAACTTGAAGAGCCACTCGGCGTCGGCGAGCGTGAGATTCACGCAGCCATGGCTTCGCGCGACACCGAAATCGTCGTGCCAAAACGCGCCGTGAAGGGCAACGCCTTTCGAGAAGAACTGCACGAAGGGCACGTCTTCGAGGGAATAGTGCTCCGAGAGATTTTCGTCTTCGAGATTGTCCATGTTGCTCGTGGCGAGCTTCACCCAGATGCGAAAGCTTCCTTTGGGCGTAGACGTCTCGGTTCCTTCCGCGCCGCGCCCCGTCGATACGAGTGTCGCAAAAACGGGCGTCTCGAACTCGTAAGCGACGAGCGTCTGCGTGCTGCGATCGATCGCGATCCACCGTTCGCCTTTTTTGAGCTCGGCAGGAGGCGCTTCGAGCGTCGGCCACACGACGTCTTTCTCACGAACGACGACTGCCGTTCCGTCCTTGCGCGTTGCGCGCAGCACGTCGATCTTCTTCAGCGAGTCACGCGAAGTCACCGTGAGCGGTTCGCGGCGGTTGAAGGCGATCTTGGCGTCGTCGAATGCGCGCGTTCCTTTTTTCGCCCAAGCGATCGTGAGGTGAGCAGGGCCTGTAATTCCATTCGTCAGTGATACGTGCGTGTCCTTGCGGAGATCTTCGCCGTGAAATTCCGAGATCCGCGAAGGGACGAGCGCGGCGCGATCGATGAAGAGCCCGGCGGCCGTCTTCACGTAAACGTTGCGACCAAGTCTTCGCTCTTCGATGCCTGCGATGCCGAACCCGTGCTCGTATTCTTTCAGCGGCGCGCCTTCTTCGGCAGCTTGCGGCGATTCGAACGCCGTCGCGCCGTCAGCCCCCGCGAAGAAGTAGCGATACGAAAACATCGAAGGCGTGTCGGGAGGAAGCGAGAGCGCACTCGAAAACTCGACGGCGTCCGAGCAAACCCAAGCGAGCGGTCCGACGAGCAGCCAGCGTCCGAGACACTCTGCGCCGCGCTTGGCACCGAAGAGCGGCAACGTCGCTTCGAAGGCTGCCGTTCCACGACGCTTGGAGAGAAGTCCTGGCTCCGCCACGATCGCCGGTCCCATCTGCGGCGACGCCGGCTCTTTGGGTAGCTTGATGCGCACCGAACGCGCGTCGAATGGGAGCGGCAAATCCCCCGGCACCGTCCACGGCGGACTCTCGGCGAGACCGCGCTCGTCGGAGTGGGCGAGCCTCGAAGTGCCCACCACGAGGCATGCGAGCGCGAGCGCCGTCCCTTGCGAGAGCCCCCTCATTTTCAGCTCTCTTCGGGTTCGGGCAGACGGATGCGGAACGTCGCGCCACGCGGCGTCGAGCTCACTTCGACACTTCCACCGTGCTCTTCTGCGATGCGCCTTACGATCGCGAGGCCGAGCCCCGTTCCGCCCTCTTTGCCGCTCGTGACGAAGGATCGGAAGAGGCGATGTTCGATCTCCTTGGGAATACCGGGGCCCGTGTCGGTGAATGCGAACACGAGCACACCGTCGCGATCGCGCGTGGACTTGATCGTGAACGTTCCGCCCTTCTCGCCCATCGCTTCGACGGCGTTGCGCGCGAGATTGTTGATCGCGCGCGTCATCTGCGCTTCGTCGAAACGGGCGGCGCCATTCTCTTGGAGATCGACGACGAGCTGGATGTTGTTCCGTTCCATCAGCGGCTCGAGCGCGACGCGAATCTCGTCGAAGAACTTCGTGAGAAACACTTTGCGAACGAAGAGCGCTCGCTCGCCGCGTGCGAACTCGAGGACGTCACGCTGCATCGCGCTGATGTGATCGAACTGCTTGAAAATGTGGCCCGCCTGCTCTTCGCGTTTGGCTTCGCGGCCTTCTTTCACCATGAACTGCACGTAGCCGCGGATCACGGAGAGCGGCGTTTTGAGGTCGTGCATGACGCCCGAGAGCAAGCGCCCGATCGTCCCAAGGCGTTCGTCGCGCTCGCGCAATTCACGTGCAACCTGCAATTGAATCGCGGTCGAAGCGTTCGACGTGATCATCACCATGAGTGCGAGATCGTCTTCGGAGAAGCGCGCGGGAACGATGATCGGCGGGAGGGTACGCCGGCGGTCGTGAAAGGCGTCTTCCTCCTTCGAACGTGCCGCGGCGCGCTTGTTGTAGAGCGCGATCGCTCCCGTCCACGCTTGGTCTTCGCCTTCGAGCGGAACGACGATCGCGGAGGTACAGTCGAAGCCGGCGAGCTCGTTCAACGTGAGATCGGCACGAGAGTCCGCATCGGCCGCGTCCGTCATGATGGGCTCGCCCGTGCGCATCGCGTGACCGACGAGGCCTTGGCCTTCTTTGAGCGGGAAACGCCGCAGATTGCCGTGCTTGTCGTCGACGACGTAGAGCGACACCGCCCCCGTTTCGGCGTCGCGCAACGCAATCGCGCCGGCCTGCGCTTCGATCGTGCGCATCGCTTCACCGAGAACCGAGAGCGCGAGCTCTTCGAAAGACGCCGCGCGCGCCATCGCTTTTTCGAGTCGTACGAGGATGTCGAGATCGCGCACGCGGAGCTCGAGCTCGGCCTTCGTCTGCTGCAACTCTTGCGTCTGCTCGCGGAGCTCGATGATGACGTGCGAGTGATCGATCGTGAGGGACGCTTGTCCGGCGAGGACCTCGAGGAGCGAGAGATCTTCACGTCGAAACGCGCCTTGACGTTTGTTGAGCGCTTGAACGACGCCAATGATGCGCCCATTGTGATCGAGCAGCGGCGCCGTCACGAGCGTGCGCGTTTTGTAGCCGCTACGCTCGTCCCAGCTGCGGTCGAAACGAGCATCGGCATACGCGTCTTCGACGAGGAGCGGGCGCCCCGTCTTCGCGACGTGCCCCGCGATGCCTGCGCCGACCTTGAGGCGAATCGAGCGAATGTTTCCGCCGAGGAGCACGCGTGAGGTGAGCGTCCCCTCTTCTTCGTCGATGAAATACAGCGTCGCGCGCTCGGCATCGAGCGCCTCGGAGATCTTGCGCACCATGAGCTGGAGCTGCTGGTCCAAGTTGAGCGGCGTCGCTTGCGCCGCCCCGACGTCACGAAGCGCCGCACCCACGCGCATCTCGCGCCCCAACGCTTGCTCCAAGTCGACGACGCGGGCCTGCAGTCCGCGCACCGATGGAGGTGGCAGAGCCGACATGACTTTCCCGGGCGGCGGCGTGCTCTTTCGCACGTCCTGGATCCTACGCTCCTCCCAGGGCCTCGGGAATGGACGTCGGAGGCTCCATCCGGGCGGAATTTGGCGACAGCTACGGTTGGGAAATGCGCAGGCTGGCAATCTCGTGCTAAAGCCCGGTCCACCATGCCGAAAACGTTGATCGTCACTCCGACTTACAACGAAAAAGAGAACCTTCCTCGCTTCATCGCCGCCGTTCGCGGAGCGGCTCCAGAGGCGGATATTCTCGTCGTGGACGACAACTCTCCGGACGGTACGGGCGACATCGCCGACGAGATCGCCAAGAAAGACCCGAAAGTTCGCGTCCTTCATCGCCCCGGAAAACAGGGCCTCGGAACGGCGTATATCCAAGCTTTCACGAAAGGTCTCGGCGAAGGCTACGACCAGTTCTTCGAGATGGACGCCGATCTCTCGCACGACGTGCGGTACCTGCCCGATTTCTTCCGTGCCCTCGAAAACGGCGCCGACGTCGTCATCGGCTCGCGCAACATTCCCGGCGGCGGAGTCGAAGGCTGGGGTCCCGGACGCCACTTCATCTCGAAGGGCGGCTCGATTTATTCGCGCACGATTCTCGGCCTTCCGATCAAGGATCTCACGAGCGGCTACAAGGCCTTCACCCGTCGCGCCCTCGAGACGATCGATCTCGCGAGCATTCATTCGAACGGCTACTCATTCCAGATCGAAATGACGTTTCGCGCGGCAAAACGCGGCATGAAAGTCACCGAAGTGCCGATTATCTTCGTCGACCGCACGGCCGGCAAATCGAAGATGAGCCGCAAGATCTTCCTCGAAGCCGTCGGCGTCGTGTGGGCGCTTCGCTTCGAGAAACGCTAGCTGCGCATCCTTCGGTCGCCACTGGGGTGAGCGACGCGAAGGATGCTTCGCACATGCCACGAGTCTGAATCGCAGCTGCTTTGTTGTTTGGAAACGCGTTCGCGTTTCGAGTTCGATTCGAGAAGCGCTAACTGCGCGTTCTTCGCGATTCGAGGAGGATCGAGAGAGAGAGAGGGCCGCTCAGGGAGACAGCATGAGTCCGCCATCGGTGCAGCCGCCGATGAGGCTCCATTCGCCGTTTTCGCACGCAAAGACGTCTTCACAGCCGCAGCAACCGCTCGTGCACGCGCGCGCGAACGATCGCGGGCAGTCGGGCTCTTCCAGCGATGGACACTTCGCTTCGTTGGGATCGAACCCTGCCTCCACCGGCGCCGAAGCCTCGGGACGACTCGCGTCTCCAGCATCGGGATCGAAGGGGCAGGACATCGTGAAGCGCCAGACGCCGTCCGTGCAGGAATAAAGCGTGGCGCACAGGGGATCGGCGCACTGCTGACCTTTGTCGGGGCAGCCGTTCTCGGGAATCGTTCCGCAGGGTTTCGGGAGATCGAAGCCGTCCGAGCAGCAGAAAAGAGCGCCACTCGCGACGAGCCCGCCCAGGACAACGAGCCGCTTCAAAACCGAGCGATCGCGCGACACCGCTGTGTTATACGCGAATTGTGCGTACGAACATCCTTCCGCTCGCCGGTTTCCTCGTGGCTTCTGGGCTCTTCATCGCTTGCGGTGGCAAAGATGAACCGAAAACACCGGTTGATTCGGTAGGAGCACCCGCGGGCAGCGCGACCCCCTCGTCGACGACGACCGAGCTCTCGACCGATGCCGGCGCCGGGCAAAAGCTCGAAGAGAAAGCCGACAAGAAGAAGGATCCGGGACGCTCGCCCGAGGAGCTCCGCGCGCAAATTCAGACGCGCCGCGAAGAGTCGCGCAAGTGCTACGACGACGCCAAGAAGATCAATCCGAAGCTCGAGGGTCAGGTCAGTGTCAACTTCTCGGTCGACGTGAAGGGCAAAGTCACCGAGGCCTCGCTCGACTCGGAGCAGACGACGCTCACCGACGAAAAAGTGACGAGCTGCCTCATCACCTTCATCAAGACGTTCCAGTTCCCCGAGAGCCAGCGCGGAATGGAATCGAAGATTCGTTATCCCTTCGTGTTCACGCGCGGCCGCGACGCGAACGCGAAGTAACGCGCACGAAATTTCGAGGGCAGTCCCAAATGGCTCGTTCGCAGTCCGACTCGGTACGTTTCGTTTTCGTCACCGGGAAAGGTGGCGTTGGCAAAACGTCGGTCGCCGCAGCGCGCGCGATTGCCTATGCCAAAGAGGGAAAGCGCGTGCTCATCGCGATGTGCAACGCGAAGGAGCGCTTGAGCGATCTCTTTGCCTCGGCACCCATCGGGGCAGACATCGTCGTGGTCGCGCCGAACATTTCGGCGGTCAACATGGATCCCGCGCGCGCGATGGAAGAGTACGGCATGCTCGCGCTGCGATCGAAGATGCTTTACGGCATTCTCTTCGACAACAAATTCGTGCGCGCATTTTTCAAAGCCGTACCGGGCATCCAAGAGTGGACGCTCCTCGGTAAAGCGTGGTTTCACACGACCGAGATTTTGCCCGATGGAAGTCCGCGCTTCGACGTCGTCATTCTCGATGCGCCCGCAACGGGACACGGTCTCGACATGCTTCGCGTTCCAAAAGTAATCGTCGACATCGTCCCGCCAGGCCTCCTTCGTCGCGATGCGGAACGCGCCTACAACATGTTCAAAAATCCGAAGGAGAGCCACGTCCTTCTCGTGACGCTCCCCGAAGAGCTGCCCGTGACGGAGACGCTCGAGCTCGCTTCCGCGCTCGAAAAAGAGCTGCAATTGCCCATCGGCGAAATCGTCGTGAATGGCGTCCTTGCACCAATTTTCGACGAGGCAACTGGTCAATTGCTGGAAGGCACGCTCGGTCAAGGCGGCGTGAATCCGGGCGATCGCGAAATCGATGCGGCGGCCCGAAGAGCCCTGCGCGAACGCCTGCAAGCACGCAGTATTGCGCGCCTCGAGAGCGAAATGCATCGGAGCCCGCGCCTTCTTCCGTTCCTCCTTCAGGGCGTAAATTCGCCGAACGACGTGGCACTTCTCGCTGAACGGTTCTAATTTGCGGGCGATGCCCTCGCTTTTTCGTTCCGTTTTCTTCCCGTCACTCTCCGTTGCTTTCGCGCTCGCCTGTTCGGGTGATCCCGACAAGCCCGACGTTCCCGTGACGCCCGTGTTGAAGGGCTCCGAGGTTCGCTTCGCGTTGGGAACCGACGCTGCGCTTCCGCCCTTCCTCGATGTCCCCTTCCCTTCGGACATCTATCTCCAAGATGGGCACATCACGGAGCAGCTCCCGGGCCTTTCGCGCATCCTCCCTTCTTCGAGCGAACGAATCGCGCACGAGCTCGCGAAGATGGACGGGTTCTCGCGCATCGGCATGTCGCACTTTTACGTCGACGATCGCGGCACGACGAACGAGTCTTACCCTGGCCCCACGAGCACGAAGATCGATCGCAACACGATTCCGAAAGGCGAAGTCGCCTGCGCTGCGGGCACGAGCTCCGTGTTCCTCGTCGATCTCGAAGCCGCCAAAGAGAGCGCGCGTATTCCCTGTCGTGCGTACTTCCATACGGACGGACCGCGATCGGCCGCGCACCCGACGGTCGGCGTCGGTCCCGCGCGCGGCGTTCTTCTCAAGGAAGGTCATCGTTATGCCGCCGTCATCACGAGTCGCGTGAAAGGCGAAGGCGGAGTCAACCTCGAGCCCTCGGCCGAGTGGACGAAGATCGTTGCCGGCGACGCGCCCACGCCGCGCGCGAAGTTTTATTCCGACGCTTACAAGCTCGTCGACGAGCGTCTCCGCGAGGTTCTCGGCGCCGATCAAATCCTCGGCATTGCGCCCTTCACCACCAACACGAATTCGAAAGAGCTCTTCAAGCTTCGTGACATCGTCGAAGCACAGCCCGCGCCCGTTCTTCAGTGGAGCGCCGAAGCGCTCGCGCCGATGGGCAATCAAAAGTTCACGAGTGTCACGCCGCTTCCCGCAGGCTTCACGGCGACCCTCGACGACTATCTCGGCGTGTTCGATCCCGCGAAGAAACTGCCGTCCGGCGTCGACGACACCGACATCTCGATCTCGGTGCGCGCGCACGATCAAATTCTGTCGATGGGGACAGCGGCCGTCGACGTGACGACGTTCTTGAACGTTCCGCCGGGCTCGAATTCGAATAGCTACACGAAGACGGACTTTGCGACGTTCACGAAAGACGCGAACGGCGTCTACGTTCCCTTCGGCAAAGAAAAGATCTGGGTCTCGATCACGCTTCCGAAGACCCCGATGCCGGCCGAGGGATATCCACTCGTGATCTACGCGCACGGGCTCGATGCTTCGCGTCACGTCATCCTCCAAATTGCGAATACGTTCGCAGCCAAAGGTTGGGCCGTCGCTGCGATCGATAGCGTCACGTTCGGCGCGCGCTCGCGCAACGAGCGATGGCGCGTCGACAAGAAGACCGACTACGAAAGCGCGCCGGGCGCCGTCTACAAGGGCCCCGACGGCATCGGTGATGCGAGCTCGTCCGGTGCACGTCAAGATTCGTCGGATCTCTTCGGATCGTTTGCGAACCTCGGTGCGGCACGCGATCAGTTCCGTCAGTCCGCCATCGACATGGCAGAGGTTTCGCGCGCGCTCACCGGCGCCGACATGACGCCGCTCTCACCGACGGGCGCAGCGCTCAAGATCGATCCTGCGCGCATCGCGTATCAGGGCAACTCGCTCGGTGCGATCGAAGGCTCGCTCTTCGCGGCGACGGAGCCGCGAATCAAGAACTACATCTTCGGCGTCATCGGCGGCGGCCTCGTCTCCGAGCTCGTCGTCGGCAGCTACGACATCAACTCGCTCGTGAATGGCGGCCTCGCGATCAACTTCGATCTCGTGGGCGACCTCCTCAACTCTTCGAACCCCGTCGCTTCGGTGTTCCAAACCGTGCTCGAGCCCGCCGATCCGATGATCTTTGCGCCGCACCTCATCACGGATCCGCGAGAGGTCATGGGAGTGAAGATTCCGCCGCGCAATTTTTTGCAGACGGAAGTCATCTACGACTCGACCGTTCCGAACGACGCAAATGAAGCCTTCATGCGCGCCGCGGGCATCGGCGTAGCGGCACCGAACGTGGGCTCCAACGCGGAGATCACGGACATCAAGAACATCGCCAACAATGCGTGGCGCGTTCCCTTCGTCGACGTTCCCGTGGGCGCGGACGGAACCATCCACGACACGCCGGTCGCAGGCGTGACGGCGTTCTTGATTCAGGTCTCACCGAGCGGTCACGGCATCGAGTTCATCCACTCGAGCACGACGCACAGCGGTGCGATTCCCTTCGGCCGTTGGGATACGAACGATCCGTATTCTCCGATTCCGAGCGGAACGAAGATCAAAGTGAAGAATCCCTATCGCTCGCTGCAAACGATCGCGACCCAGTTCTTCCAAGCTGGATTCGAGGGCAAGGTTCCCGCCATTCTCGGGACCGACATTCCCGCTGCCGTGCGCGATTACGACGGCGACGGCGATCTCGACGACGTCGACGCGGACGCGAGCAACTCCGACGTGAAGTAGCGCGCGCCGAGCTCGTTCGCTGCGAGCGCAAAAAGGGCTACGGACCGAGAAGGTCACGTAGCCCTTTTTATTCGTTCGTTCTTAGAGCGGGTCCGGAAACCGGACTCGCCAAAGGACGAAGGGGAGCACGGCCGACGCCTATGGCCATGCTCTCAGTGCTTCGTCTTGACGAGATCCGTGCGCAGGGTGACCGGATACGATTCCGTGTTCTCTTGCGCGTACGCCAACAAAAGCTCGATGGCGCGTTGCGTGTGCGCGACGCCCTTGCCGTCACTGCTGAAGGCATTTAGCGCGACATCCGAGGTGGGCAGCGCGGCGATCGCGCGGAGCTTGTTCTGCTGAATTGCATCTCGCGCGACGGAGTAAGGCACGAAGGCGACGCACATTCCGCGAATGGCCGCCTCCACCATGAACTGCGCGTCATCGGACTCGGCAATGACTCGCGGCGTGCGTCCGCCCGTCTTGAAGAAGGAATCGATCATCCAGCGCCAACGAGACCCCGGCAGATAGTGAATCATCGGCAGCTCGTCCCACACCTTGTTGGGGGCTTTTTCTGCGCGATCGGGCGTCGTGACGGCGATCAAGTGCGGACGATAGATCTCGACGACGGCGAGCCCTTCCATCGACGGCGGCGTCTCTTCGCTGAGAACGAGATCGAGCTCGCTGTCGCGCACTTGGCGAAGGAGCTCGAGCGAGTCGCCCGAACGCACGCTCGGAATACACTCCTCCATCTTCAGCAGGGGCGTGAGGAAATCTGCCGCGACGCTTCGCGAAGCCGAGTTGCTGATGCCGACTCGCAACGTGCGGGGACGCGCCGCCACGCCGGAGAGCTCCTGAACCATTCGCTCGGCTGCACCGAACATCACGCTCGTCTGCGCCAGCGCTTGGCGACCCGCATCCGTCAGCTTGAGCCCTGACGGCGTGCGATCAAAGAGCGAGGTCTGGAGCGCGCGTTCGAGTTGGCGCACCTGTTCGCTGACGGTCGGTTGGGAGAGTCCGAGCTTCTCGGCGGCGCGGACAATCGAGCCTTCGGCAGCCACGGCGTGAAAGTAATGGAGATGGTTGAAGTTGAGCACGCAGCGCATCATGCATTGCGCGTGCCCAGCACCACATCACGCAGAACCTCGGAAATCTCGAAGGACTCGGACGAATCCCCGGGGAAAAATGGATGCAGCGTGGCGTTTTTGAATCCGCGGTTTCCCCAACACCTCGGAATGGCCGATGCATCCCCTTCAATTTAATCTAAGTACTTGAATTGATTATGCCTAATCATTGCTGACCCCTCGTCGCATTCGGGGCGCGCTGCTATGAACCATTGCTCTGGGGAAAGGCGGTGACTTTGCTCGAAGGATTGCGCGTACTTTTGGTGGATGACGACGAGGACATGCGAGAGCTCCTCACGATCGCGCTCGAGCAACAGGGGATGACCGTCGTTTCGGCCGCTTCGGGAACGCAAGCGCTCGCCGAGCTCGTGCGTGAGGGGGTCGACCTCATGCTCTGCGATCTCTCGCTACCCGACATGGATGGTGATGTGCTCCTTACGCGAATCCGAAACGAGCAGTCCGGTCCTCCCGCCATCGCCATCTCGGGCTATCGCATCGC